>NZ_JABWMS020000075.1:0-21642 GCF_013369155.2 Escherichia sp. 94.0001
CATGCCTGATGCGACGCTTGACGCGTCTTATCAGGCCTACAATGGGTACCGGATTAGTAGGCCGGATAAGGCGTTCACGCCGCATCCGGCAGGAATATGAGTACCAGGTTAACTGAACTTACTCTGCGCCCACATCACGCCGCTGGCATACTCTGGCGGCAGCAGCGGGATTAATGCTTCCAGCGTCGCGGTCAGACGCGATGTGTCGCTGTCGGTCAAATTCAGATGCCCCACTTTACGGCCCGGACGCACTTCTTTGTCGTACCAGTGCAGATGCACCAGCGGCAGTTTCAGCCAGTCATAATTCACATCGCTACCAATCAGGTTGATCATCACCGACGGGCTATTGACCACCGGTTGCGGTAACGGCAGATCGGTAATTGCCCGCAGATGCAGCTCAAACTGGCTGATGCTGGCACCGTTTTGCGTCCAGTGACCACTGTTATGTACACGCGGAGCCAGTTCGTTGATCAGCAGACCTTGCGGCGTGACAAAACACTCCATCGCCATCACGCCCACATAGCCCAGCTCCTGCATAATCGCCGACAGCATCTCTTCGGCCTGCGCCTGCTGCTGTGCGTTGGCCTGCGGGAAAGCGACGCTGGTGCGCAAAATACCATCCTGATGCAGGTTATGCGTCAGCGGATAAAACACAGTGCTGCCATCAAAGCCGCGCGCGCCAACCAGCGATACTTCACCAGTGAAGTTAATGCCCTGCTCGACAATACATTCGCCGTAGCATTCAGTCGGTAACTGTGCGGTTTCATCGGCGCGTAAACGCCATTGACCGCGACCGTCATAGCCACCAATACGACGCTTAACAATCGCCAGTTCACCTAAACGATCAAACACCGCAGGCCACTCACTGCGATCGGCAAGTAACTGCCACGGTGCGGTCGGCAGGTGAAGCTTGTCGAAAAGCTGCTTCTGAGTCAGACGGTCGGCAATAATCGGGAACACATCGCGGTTCACAAAGGCCGGATGGCGTGCCAGCTCGCGCGTTAATGCGGTTTCCGGCCAGCGTTCGATCTCAGCGGTAATCACGCTTTGTTGAAAGGGCACCGCCGCCGGTTCAGCGTCCAGCCCGACCGGCCAGACAGCAATGCCTAACGGTTCGCCTGCCTGGCGCAACATACGGCCTAACTGCCCGTTACCGAGGACGCAAACCTGTTTCATGCCGCACCTCGCGGGTCCGGGTTTTCCAGCACTTCATCAGTCTGGGCTTTGCGCCAGTCATTCAAACGCTGGTGCAGTTCTTTATCATGAGTTGCAAGAATTTGTGCTGCCAGTAACGCGGCGTTTGCCGCGCCAGCTTTACCTATCGCCAGCGTACCCACCGGAATGCCGCGCGGCATTTGTACGATGGAGTAGAGGCTATCGACACCGCTCAGTGCGGCGCTCTGTACTGGCACACCCAGCACTGGCACCAGCGTTTTGGCGGCAATCATGCCCGGCAGGTGCGCTGCGCCGCCTGCGCCCGCAATAATCACCTGATAACCGTTCTCTTCGGCACTTTCGGCGAAGCTGAACAGTTTATCGGGGGTGCGGTGAGCAGAAACCACTTCAACGTGGTGCGGGACATTCAGGATTTCGAAGATTTCGGCGGCGAACTGCATGGTAGCCCAGTCGCTTTTGGACCCCATCACGATGGCGACACGCGCCGGATTATTGCGGGAAGACATGCGTCTTAAAACTCCTGTGGTGCACAACTCTCGGCTTTAGAGGGCACAGAGAATAGCACGGAAAGAGAGCAAGGAAAACGGTTGCGCGGCTATGAAATCAGCAAAGTTGCGCGTTTTTTAAAATGGAAAATGGATCAACTCAACGTCATCTGCCGTGACTTTCACCATCGAACCTTCCGTATGCCAGGCACCCAACACGACACGAAAAGCAGGTTGCTGATTGGCGATCAGTTCATGCACCGCCGGGCGATGCGTATGCCCGTGAATCAACCATTGCACCTGATGCTTTTCCATCGCACTGACCACCGCGTTTTGGTTAACGTCCATGATCGCCAGCGATTTACTGCTGTTGGCTTCTTTGCTGTTCGCGCGCATTCGCGCGGCAATGCGTTTACGCACAAACAACGGCAGGGCGAGGAATAGCGTTTGCAGCCAGGGTTTGTGGACTTTGGCGCGAAAAGCCTGATAACCGATGTCATCGGTGCACAGCGTGTCGCCATGCATAATCAGCACCCGACGGCCATAAAGTTCGAGCACTTTTTCTTCCGGCAATAACGTCATCCCGCTTTCACGGGCAAAGCGTTTGCCGAGCAGAAAATCACGGTTGCCATGAATGAAATAACAGGGAACGCCGGAATCGGATACCGCTTTGATCGCTGCGGCCATCTGGCGATGGAGTGGGTTGGGATCGTCATCGCCAATCCATGCTTCAAACAGATCGCCAAGAATATACAGCGCGTCGGCCTTGCGGGCTTCCCCCGCTAAAAAACGCAGAAAACCGGCGGTGATCGCCGGTTCTTCCACGCAGAGATGAAGATCTGCAATAAAGAGTGTCGCCACGATTACTCGCTAACGGTCACGCTTTCAATGATAACGTCTTCTTTTGGCACGTCCTGGTGCATACCGCTACGACCGGTTGCTACACCTTTGATTTTGTCAACCACGTCCATGCCTTCAACCACTTCAGCAAACACGCAGTAACCCCAACCTTGCAGGCTTTCGCCAGAGAAGTTCAGGAAGTCGTTATCAACCACGTTGATGAAGAACTGTGCAGTTGCAGAGTGCGGTGCCTGAGTACGGGCCATTGCCAGCGTACCGCGGGTGTTTTTCAGACCGTTGTTGGCTTCGTTTTTGATCGGTTCTTTGGTGGCTTTTTGCTTCATGCCTGGCTCAAAACCGCCGCCCTGAATCATAAAGCCGTTGATAACACGGTGGAAAATGGTGTTGTTGTAAAAACCTTCGCGGCAGTAGTCCAGGAAGTTTTTAACTGTTTCAGGTGCTTTATCGTCAAAAGTTTTGATGACAATATCGCCGTGATTGGTGTGGAAAGTAACCATTTTTGCATCCTGTTCCGTTTGATTGGTGCTTCAACCCGATTCGGGTCATATATAGGGTGGTGTTATAGCATAACCGCACGATCGGATCATCACGCAATGTATGCTGATTCGCGCGGGAAATATGGGTATTATACGCAACTCAATTACCCACACATGTCTAAACGGAATCTTCGATGCTAAAAATCTTCAATACTCTGACACGCCAAAAAGAGGAATTTAAGCCTATTCACGCCGGGGAAGTCGGCATGTACGTGTGTGGAATCACCGTTTACGATCTCTGTCATATCGGTCACGGGCGTACCTTTGTTGCCTTTGATGTGGTTGCACGCTATTTGCGTTTCCTCGGCTATAAGCTGAAGTATGTGCGCAACATTACCGATATCGACGACAAAATCATCAAGCGTGCCAATGAAAATGGCGAAAGCTTTGTGGCGCTGGTGGATCGCATGATCGCCGAAATGCACAAAGATTTTGATGCTTTGAACATTCTGCGCCCGGATATGGAGCCGCGCGCGACACACCATATCGCAGAAATTATTGAACTCACTGAACAACTGATCGCCAAAGGTCACGCTTATGTGGCGGACAACGGCGACGTGATGTTCGACGTACCGACCGATCCGACCTATGGCGTGCTGTCGCGTCAGGATCTCGACCAGCTGCAGGCAGGCGCGCGCGTTGACGTGGTCGACGACAAACGCAACCCGATGGACTTCGTTCTGTGGAAGATGTCGAAAGAGGGCGAACCGAGCTGGCCGTCTCCGTGGGGCGCAGGCCGTCCAGGCTGGCACATTGAATGTTCGGCAATGAACTGCAAGCAGTTGGGTAACCACTTTGATATCCACGGCGGCGGTTCTGACCTGATGTTCCCGCACCACGAGAACGAAATCGCGCAGTCTACCTGTGCGCATGATGGTCAGTATGTGAACTACTGGATGCACTCGGGGATGGTAATGGTTGACCGAGAGAAGATGTCCAAATCGCTGGGTAACTTCTTTACCGTGCGTGATGTGCTGAAATACTACGACGCGGAAACCGTGCGTTACTTCCTGATGTCGGGCCACTATCGCAGCCAGCTGAACTACAGCGAAGAGAACCTGAAGCAGGCGCGTGCGGCGCTGGAGCGCCTCTACACTGCGCTGCGCGGCACAGATAAAACCGTTGCGCCTGCCGGTGGCGAAGCGTTTGAAGCGCGCTTTATTGAAGCGATGGACGACGATTTCAACACCCCGGAAGCCTATTCCGTGCTGTTTGATATGGCGCGTGAAGTGAACCGTCTGAAAGCAGAAGATATGGCAGCGGCAAACGCGATGGCGTCTCATCTGCGTAAACTTTCTGCCGTGCTGGGCCTGCTGGAGCAAGAACCAGAAGCATTCCTGCAAAGCGGCGCGCAGGCAGACGACAGCGAAGTGGCTGAGATTGAAGCCTTAATTCAACAGCGTCTGGATGCCCGTAAAGCGAAAGACTGGGCGGCGGCAGATGCGGCGCGTGACCGTCTTAACGAGATGGGGATCGTGCTTGAAGATGGCCCGCAAGGAACCACCTGGCGTCGTAAGTAATTACTCTATTGCCGGATGCGAGTTTTCGCATCCGGTTATCGTCTGCGCCACCACAACATTCCCATCAGTAGCATCCCCGGCAACCACACCCACATCAATTCAGAAATAATCACCTGATGCCCGTACGGTGTGGTGTAACGAGACAATGCAAACGGCGCGACTTTAATCACCTGCCAGGGAGCGAAAAAGCGTTCATCTGACCACGGCCACAGCCAGCCAACGCCTTTACCGCCAGTGGTTACCGAATCCAGCAAGCTGTGCGATAGCAACGAAACGGTTAAAAACAGCCAGCAGCGAATCAGCCCAGCCCTGAACCATCGACGTCCAATCAGCACACATAACAGCGGGACAACAAACGCAAACACCAGTGAATGGGTAAACCCGCGATGACCAAAAACATTGCCGTAAGCAACGCCAAATTTAAACGACAATACGTCGGCATCGGGCAGCATCGCCAGGATGATTCCGGCAAATAACAGGCGCGGAGGGATGACTTTCGAACCCAACCCTAAACCAATGCAAAGGGGAACGGCGGCGTGCGTAATAACGGTTGGCATGATGGTCGCTTCGGCAAAATGTCGATGCTATCAGCATGGATGAACGGGGCGTAGAGGGCAAAAGTCTGAAAAGAGAACCGGCCTGTTGATACAGGCCGGGAAAGGGATCAGGCAACAACCTGTACGCTGTGACCTGCAAAACTTACTGTCTGCCCGGCGACAATTTTGCAGCGTTTGCGCGTTTCAACCGCGCCGTCGACTTTCACCTGGCCTTCGGCAATCGCGATTTTCGCCTGCGCACCGCTTTCGCTCCAGCCTTCCAGTTTCAGCAAGTCGCACAGCTCAACGTGCGGATGTTTACCTAAAGAAAATGTCGCCATGTTACTCACCCTGTGGATCATGATATTCAACGCACGCCTGTAGCGTGTTTTCGATCAGCGTGGCAACCGTCATCGGGCCAACGCCGCCCGGAACAGGCGTAATGTATGAGGCGCGTTTAGCCGCGTCTTCAAACACCACGTCGCCCACAACTTTGCCATTTTCCAGACGGTTGATGCCGACATCAATCACAATCGCGCCTTCTTTGATCCAGTCACCAGGAATAAAGCCCGGTTTACCGACGGCAACGATCAACAGATCGGCATTTTCTACGTGATGACGCAGATTTTTAGTGAAGCGGTGAGTCACGGTAGTGGTACAACCTGCGAGCAGCAGTTCCATGCTCATTGGGCGACCGACGATATTCGATGCGCCAATCACCACGGCGTTGAGACCGAAGGTATCAATGTTGTAACGCTCAAGTAGTGTGACGATACCACGCGGGGTGCAGGGGCGCAGACGTGGCGCGCGCTGGCACAGACGACCGACGTTATAAGGATGGAAACCGTCAACGTCTTTGTCCGGGTGAATTCTTTCCAGCACTTTGACGTTATCAATACCCGCCGGTAACGGCAGTTGGACCAGAATGCCATCAATGGTGTTGTCGGCATTCAGCGCATCGATAAGCTCCAGCAGCTCCGCTTCGCTGGTGGTTTCCGGGAGGTCATAAGAACGGGAGACGAACCCGACTTCTTCACAAGCCTTGCGTTTGCTTGCGACATAAATTTGCGATGCAGGGTTGCTACCCACCAGTACTACGGCCAGTCCTGGTGCCCGCAGTCCAGCTGCAATACGTGCCTGAACTTTTTGAGCAACTTCAGAGCGCACCTGCTGCGCAATCGTTTTACCGTCAATAATCTTTGCTGCCATCAGAGAGAGGATTCCATCTGTTACGTAGGTCGAAGGGGATGCGCCTATTTTGTCAGAAGCGGGGCGTGCTGTCAGTTTTCGTTTCAGATTTATCGCGTGAAGCGACCTCTTGCGAAGGTGAGGCGCACTGTCGCTGAGATTGAAAGCTTCATTTTTCGTCCATGATGACGTTGTAAATCTGGAACTGATTTATTTCCTTGTCTAAGGATTAAGATAATTTAAGAAATACCTGACAATATAAAAAGAATTTTCAGACTGGTAATTTACCGCTTCAGGTCTATATTTGTGTTGAATATATTTTGCGCGGAAATATTCATCTAACGGGGCTCTCTATTTTTTAGAATAGAGTGCATATTTTCAATTAAGACATTCTTAGAGGATAAAAAGGAATTTTACTACTATCAGTGTCTTAAATAAAGTAATCGGTTATATACGGATGTGGAGTCGATAAATGAGATTGAAGGAATATATATGAAATTAAGATTTATTTCGTCTGCGCTGGCTGCCGCACTATTCGCCGCTACGGGTAGTTATGCTGCCGTTGTAGATGGCGGTACAATTCACTTTGAAGGCGAACTGGTGAATGCTGCTTGTTCAGTGAATACTGACTCGGCAGACCAGGTTGTCACACTCGGTCAATATCGTACCGATATTTTCAATGCTGTTGGTAATACCTCTGCATTAATTCCATTCACTATACAGTTGAACGACTGCGATCCTGTTGTTGCCGCTAATGCTGCCGTTGCATTTTCAGGTCAGGCGGATGCAATCAATGATAATTTATTGGCCATTGCATCCAGTACCAATACAACAACAGCAACGGGTGTCGGTATTGAAATACTTGATAATACATCCGCAATTCTCAAACCTGATGGGAATAGCTTCTCAACCAACCAGAACTTGATCCCCGGGACTAACGTTCTTCATTTTTCTGCACGTTATAAAGGCACCGGTACAAGTGCATCAGCAGGGCAAGCAAATGCTGACGCGACTTTTATTATGAGATACGAATAATCAAAACTACGTAGTTTTGAATTATATATCACGTCTTATAACAAAGTAATGTACCGGTTGTCTGAAGCGGTATGGTGGCAATGTAAATCGAAATCATGTTCACTTTGTATCATGCCGCTTTATTAAATGAAAAGGGAATGATGTGTTGTAAGAAACCAAAGCAATCATTTCTTTATATTTCTTATTTTTGCCGTCAGGAATACACAAGGCGTATTAACTATGATGACTAAAATAAAGTTATTGATGCTCATTATATTTCATTTAATCATTTCGGCCAGCGCCCATGCTGCCGGAGGGATCGCATTAGGTGCCACGCGTATTATTTATCCCGCTGATGCTAAACAGACTGCGGTATGGATTAGAAATAGCCATACCAATGAGCGCTTTCTGGTCAATTCGTGGATTGAAAACAGTAGCGGTGTAAAAGAAAAGTCATTCATCATTACACCGCCACTGTTTGTTAGTGAACCCAAAAGCGAAAATACCTTGCGTATTATTTACACCGGTCCACCGCTGGCGGCAGATCGTGAGTCTTTGTTCTGGATGAATGTTAAGACGATCCCTTCGGTAGATAAAAATGCATTGAACGGCAGGAATGTTTTGCAACTGGCGATTTTATCGCGCATGAAGTTATTTCTCCGTCCAATTCAACTACAAGAATTACCCGCAGAAGCGCCGGACACACTCAAGTTTTCGCGATCCGGTAACTATATCAATATTCATAATCCATCACCTTTTTATGTCACCCTGGTTAACTTGCAAGTGGGCAGTCAAAAGTTGGGAAATGCTATGGCTGCACCCAGAGTTAATTCACAAATTCCCTTACCCTCAGGAGTACAGGGAAAGCTGAAATTTCAGACCGTTAATGATTATGGTTCAGTAACCCCAGTCAGAGAAGTGAACTTAAACTAACCGAATCATCTGACAATATCAGAGCTAATTATGAAAATACCCACTATTACGGATATTCCGCAGAGGTATACCTGGTGTCTGGCCGGAATTTGTTATTCATCTCTTGCCATTTTACCCACCTTTTTAAGCTATGCGGAAAGTTATTTCAACCCGGCATTTTTATTAGAGAATGGCACATCCGTTGCTGATTTATCGCGCTTTGAGAGAGGTAATCATCAACCTGCGGGTGTGTATCGGGTGGATCTCTGGCGTAATGATGAGTTCATTGGTTCACAGGATATCGTATTTGAATCGACGACAGTAAATACAGGTGATAAATCAGGTGGGTTAATGCCTTGTTTTAACCAGGCACTCCTTGAACGAATTGGCCTTAATAGCAGTGCATTCCCCGAGTTAGCCCAGCAGCAAAATAATAAATGCATTAATTTATTGAAAGCTGTACCTGATGCCACAATTAACTTTGATTTTGCAGCGATGCGCCTGAACATCACTATTCCTCAGATAGCGTTGTTGAGTAGCGCTCACGGTTACATTCCGCCTGAAGAGTGGGATGAAGGTATTCCTGCTTTACTCCTGAATTATAATTTCACCGGTAACAGAGGTAATGGTAACGATAGCTATTTTTTTAGTGAACTCAGTGGGATTAATATTGGCCCGTGGCGTTTACGCAACAATGGTTCCTGGAACTATTTTCGCGGAAATGGATATCATTCAGAACAGTGGAATAATATTGGCACCTGGGTACAGCGCGCCATTATTCCGCTGAAAAGTGAACTGGTAATGGGAGACGGTAATACAGGGAGTGATATTTTCGATGGCGTTGGATTTCGCGGTGTACGGCTTTATTCTTCTGATAATATGTATCCAGATAGCCAGCAAGGGTTTGCCCCAACGGTACGTGGGATTGCCCGTACGGCGGCCCAGCTAACGATTCGGCAAAATGGTTTTATTATCTATCAAAGCTATGTTTCCCCCGGCGCTTTCGAAATTACAGATTTGCACCCGACATCTTCAAATGGCGATCTGGACGTCACCATCGACGAGCGCGATGGTAATCAGCAGAATTACACTATTCCGTATTCAACAGTGCCAATTTTACAACGCGAAGGGCGTTTCAAATTTGACCTGACGGCGGGCGATTTTCGTAGCGGTAATAGTCAGCAATCGTCGCCTTTCTTTTTTCAGGGCACGGCACTCGGCGGTTTACCACAGGAATTTACTGCCTACGGCGGGACGCAATTATCTGCAAATTACACCGCCTTTTTGTTAGGGCTGGGGCGCAACCTCGGGAACTGGGGCGCAGTGTCGCTGGATGTAACGCATGCGCGCAGTCAGTTAGCCGACGACAGTCGTCATGAGGGGGATTCCATTCGCTTCCTCTATGCGAAATCAATGAACACTTTCGGCACCAATTTTCAGTTAATGGGTTACCGCTATTCGACACAAGGTTTTTATACCCTTGATGATGTTGCGTATCGTCGAATGGAGGGGTACGAATATGATTACGATTATGACGGTGAGCATCGCGATGAACCGATAATCGTGAATTACCACAATTTACGCTTTAGTCGTAAAGACCGTTTGCAGTTAAATATTTCACAATCACTTAATGACTTTGGCTCGCTTTATATTTCTGGTACCCATCAAAAATACTGGAATACTTCGGATTCAGATACCTGGTATCAGGTGGGGTATACTAGCAGCTGGGTTGGCATCAGTTATTCACTCTCATTTTCGTGGAATGAATCTGTAGGGATCCCCGATAACGAACGTATTGTCGGACTTAATGTTTCAGTGCCTTTCAATGTTCTGACCAAACGTCGCTACACCCGGGAAAATGCGCTCGATCGCGCTTATGCCTCCTTTAACGCCAACCGTAACAGCAACGGGCAAAATAGCTGGCTGGCAGGCGTTGGTGGGACCTTACTGGAAGGCCACAACCTGAGTTATCACGTAAGCCAGGGCGATACCTCGAATAATGGGTACACGGGCAGCGCCACGGCAAACTGGCAGGCCGCTTACGGTACGCTGGGGGTCGGGTATAACTACGACCGCGATCAACATGACGTTAACTGGCAGCTGTCTGGCGGTGTGGTCGGGCATGAAAATGGTATAACGCTGAGCCAGCCTTTAGGGGATACCAATGTTTTGATTAAAGCGCCTGGCGCAGGCGGTGTACGCATTGAAAATCAAACTGGAATTTTAACCGACTGGCGCGGCTATGCGGTGATGCCGTATGCCACGGTTTATCGGTATAACCGTATCGCGCTTGATACCAATACGATGGGGAATTCCATCGATGTTGAAAAAAATATTAGCAGCGTTGTGCCGACGCAAGGCGCGTTGGTTCGTGCCAATTTTGATACCCGCATAGGCGTGCGGGCGCTCATTACCGTTACCCAGGGCGGAAAACCGGTGCCGTTTGGATCACTGGTACGGGAAAACAGTACCGGAATAACCAGTATGGTGGGTGATGACGGGCAAGTTTATTTAAGTGGTGCGCCATTGTCTGGTGAATTACTGGTTCAGTGGGGAGACGGCGCGAACTCACGCTGCATTGCGCACTATGTATTGCCGAAGCAAAGCTTACAGCAAGCCGTCACTGTTATTTCGGCAGTTTGCACACATCCTGGCTCATAAAGGAAATTATCAATGAAGATAATCTGCAGGTCATTATTGGCAATGGCATGTTTGTGGTTAACAAACATATCCTGGGCTACTGTTTGTGCAAATAGTACTGGCGTAGCAGAAGATGAACACTATGATCTCTCAAATGTCTTTAATAGCACCAATAACCAGCCAGGTCAGATTGTTGTTTTACCGGAAAAATCCGGCTGGGTAGGTGTGTCAGCAATTTGCCCACCCGGCACGCTGGTGAATTATACATACCGTAGTTATGTCACCAACTTTGTTGTTCAGGAAACTATCGATAATTATAAATATATGCAATTAAATGATTATCTATTAGGTGCGATGAGTCTGGTTGATAGCGTGATGGATATTCAGTTTCCCCCGCAAAATTATATCCGTATGGGAACAGATCCTAACGTTTCGCAAAACCTTCCATTCGGGGTGATGGATTCTCGGTTGATATTCCGCTTAAAGGTTATTCGTCCTTTTATTAACATGGTGGAAATCCCCAGACAGGTGATGTTTACCGTGTATGTGACATCAACGCCTTACGATCCGTTGGTTACACCTGTTTATACCATTAGTTTTGGTGGCCGGGTTGAAGTACCGCAAAACTGCGAATTAAATGCCGGGCAAATTGTTGAATTTGATTTTGGTGATATCGGTGCATCGTTATTTAGTGCGGCAGGGCCGGGGAATCGACCTAATGGTGTCATGCCGCAAACCAAGAATATTGCGATCAAATGTACGAATGTTGCTGCGCAGGCTTATTTAACAATGCGTCTGGAAGCCAGTGCCGTTTCTGGTCAGGCGATGGTGTCGGACAATCAGGATTTAGGTTTTATTGTCGCCGATCAGAACGATACGCCGATCACGCCTAACGATCTCAATAGCGTTATTCCTTTCCGTCTGGATGCAGCTGCGGCAGCCAATGTCACACTTCGCGCCTGGCCTATCAGTATTACCGGTCAAAAACCGACCGAAGGGCCGTTTAGCGCGCTGGGGTATTTACGCGTCGATTATCAATGAGGTACGGAGAATGAGAAGAGTAATCTTTAGCTGTTTCTGCGGGCTACTGTGGAGTTCCAGTGGATGGGCAGCTGACCCTTTAGGAACGATTAATATCAATTTGCACGGTAACGTTGTTGATTTCTCCTGTACCGTAAATACAGCGGATGTTGATAAGACGGTAGATTTAGGAAGATGGCCCACGACACAATTGCTGGCCGCTGGCGATACCACGGCACTTGTTCCTTTTAGTCTGCGCCTGGAAGGATGTCCTCCGGGATCAGTCGCGATTTTATTTACGGGAACGCCGGCATCCGATGCCAACCTGCTGGCCCTGGACGATCCCGCAATGGCACAAACCGTCGCCATCGAATTACGCAATAGCGATCGCTCCCGGCTTGCGCTGGGCGAGGCGAGCCCGACTGAGGAGGTAGATGCAAATGGCAATGTAACGCTAAACTTTTTCGCCAATTATCGAGCGTTAGCCAGCGGTGTCCAACCAGGTGTGGCGAAAGCGGATGCGATATTTATGATCAATTATAATTAATATTATATTAATTCATATAATTTGGCGTAGTCGATAAGTTCTACAATTGAATGCAAACCGAGTTTGCCATAAATATTAGATTTATGCGCACTAATTGTTTTATTGCTAAGTAATAGTTTGTCGGCAATTTCTTTATTAGATAATCCGCTAACCAGATAGCGTAATATAGTCACTTCACGATTAGATAGCACCGTAGCTGTTGAATTATTGGTGCTGCATTTATTACTTTTTATATAGTTGAGCGTTTCACTGGGAAAAAAAGTGTATCCAGAGAGAATCATCTGAACGGCATGAAAAATATCATTCTGATCATTGCATTTACTGACAAAACCGTTAGCACCCGCTTGTATCGCTCTGCCCGCATAAAAGCATTCTGATTTTGATGATAAAAATAATACCTTCACCGTACTCTGGATTTGTTTGATTCTTTTCAGGAAGGTAAAACCGTCTGTACCGGGTAAGTCTATATCCATAATGATTAAATCAACAGGACGGGTTCGGAGATAATCGATGGTTATGCGGTAATCATCCGTTTTCAGGACAATCTGCAATTCACTGTTTTTTTGCAACAGAACTTCAATGGACATTCTGATGATAGGATGGGTATCCATAATGATCACCGACGTTGGTTTCATAGTTACCAGTCTCATAGGATCGGACAATTTTCCGTTAGGGCGGGAAATTGTACTTTGATACATGAAAATACGGGTTTTCTTGATTCAGACGCACAGCGGTGTACGTTTGTTTGCCGCTATAGCGAAATAAATCAGAAAATCAGACGCGGTCGTTCACTTGTTCAGCAACCAGATCAAAAGCCATTGACTCAGCAAGGGTTGACCGTATAATTCACGCGATTACACCGCATTGCGGTATCAACGCGCCCTTAGCTCAGTTGGATAGAGCAACGACCTTCTAAGTCGTGGGCCGCAGGTTCGAATCCTGCAGGGCGCGCCATTTCTTCTTCATTTATGCCAGTCTTATCTGTTTCCGCTTTGCCCTTCACCACATCACTTTTTGTCGCTGTTTGGCGAGATAATTCAACGGTGTCAGGCCGTAAAACGCCTTAAAAACAGAGATAAAGTACGACGTGCTGCTATAGCCACATAATTGCGCTACCTGAGTGATATTTTTGTTATCCATCAATAACATCTGTACGGCGTAACGCATACGACACTCTGTGACAATCTGGCTATAGCTGGTATTTTCGTTTTTTAATTTCTTTTTGAGCAGGCTGGGGCTTAAACAGAGCGAACTGGCGACAATTCGCAGATTCCAGTAATGCTGAATATCGCTTTGAATAATGCGGCAGACGCTGTCGCGGACGCTGCTGCGTAAGATATACATCAGTAGGGCAATAAACCGCGATTGCTCAAGAAAGTTAGACAATACGGTAAAAAGCAATGCGCGCGTCAACTCCGCTTCGCAGGGTTTGCTGGGTTGCTGCTTGCTGTGGTTGGCGGCTAGCCGGAACACTTCCGGTGTACGGCTATGACAAGCGATAACCGGGGTAGCCAGCCGCGACCAGGGCTTTACACAGGTTAAGTTCTTATTTAAAAACAACAGATAATCGTTGATGATGTTACGGTTGATGTGGGTGATTAATACGTGATTTAACGTTGAGAGTTCAATGACGTTATTGTTGCACGCGAAGGCGGCCAGGTAGTTTTTCGGAAGGGTAAACGTAGCATGGTTATTGACGCTTACCTCTACCTCTTTTTCGGTCAGGATCACCACGCAAGGTTCACTGCTGCTCAATTGCATTTCGCACTCCTCAGATATCAGAAACTCCGCTCAAAGGATCTATGCTTCCTGCATGAGTGATCGGCCCGTTCGCCGATAACGATCTTCTTTCTTTAGCACGCTTTTTAGCAATTAATCTTGATGGAATTCTGACGAGAGCGAAAGTGGTAAGTCAGGTCGTACCCGACTTACCTGGAGGGGATTTAATACTCGAGAATGCCGTGTGCGACGGGCAAATAGCGCAGAGAGAAATAGAGCGTGTCTTTACCGCAAGAGGAACGTTTCGCTAACAGCGAGGCGATCTCTGCATCCGGTTTCGGTTTCGCTGTAAAGGTTTTGCCTTTGCCGGCGACAAACAGTTCATAAACAATGCCGCTGGCAGGGGCGGAACTTTGGCAATCGGCGCTGGCCTGTAGATAATGTTCACGCTGTTCAGCGGTAAGTTTATCCACGCCGCTGCCATCCTGTACCCAGACATTAACGCCGGTTGCTTTAACGTGTTCCAGCAGTTGGCGATAGCCATCGGGCGACATATTTCCGGCGAAAAAACTACTGATATAAACCGGTTTTGCTGAAACATCGCTAATCAACCGCTGCGCGTTGTTTAACCATGTTAGCAAAGGCTGACGGGCGGCTTCGCTGCGCCAGTTCAGGTCGTCAATTTCCGCGCTGATGTACCAGCCATCCGGCGTTACGCCAGGCGCAGCGCTCCATAATCTGGCTTGCTGGAGATCGGCTGCCAGCAGGCGATTAAGATAGCTTTCCAGCGCCGCGGATGATTGTTTCTGATGCAGAAAAAATTCTGGATCGGCGTTCAGTCCGACAATCAGCTTCAGGCCAGCCTGTTGCGCAGCTGCGGCACGCTTAAACAATAATGCGCGCTGTTCTGGCTGGGTGAATGCATCGCCGTAACGGGTCCATTGCAAAACCAGGGTATCGAAGCCTTGCAAACGTAACTGACTCATCAGCCCCTGCCACTGGGCATCGGTGACCTGACTATCACGGTTTTGTGGTTGCCAGATAATACCTTTCATCGCAAAGGAAAAAGGGCTGACCAAAAGCAGTGTCAGCAATACGAAAATGAACTTACGCATTTACCAGTGCACTCCAATGGTGAGAAACGCGTTGTTGCGCTCTCCGGTACGTTGATTAATCGCCTTAAAGGTATGTTGGTATTCGACGCCGAGGCTGACTTTGTGCGGCCAGGCGTCGTAGTGCGTCTCGCCGGTCCAGATATTCCAGCGGACCCCGACACCGCCAAGCTGCGCGCCCTGAGTGCCTTTATCACGATAACCGTTGTCCTGAACGTGAGCGTAAGGCTCAATAGTCTGTCCGTTCGCCACCTTCTGATGCCAGCTTACGCGATAATCTGCCGTCCACGCCTGAATATCCTGGCGGACATATTGCGCCGCATCGAGGTACAGGTTTTGGGCAAACCAGCCTGAACCGTTCGGGTGCCATTCGTCGCTGTATTTGCCGCCATTAAAGAATGAGGCGCTGGCGCGCAGCATGGTATCGGATGCGCCATTTTGCCCGTTCAGCGGCAACTGCTGTTCGACGGCGAGGAAAAAGATCTGATCGCGCAGCGGCTTCCAGCGCAGACCGGTGCCGGACATCGGATTTTTCACCGGCATCATCACCCCGTTTTCTCCGGTATCGGCAAATACACGGCTGTAAACCGAGAGCAGGTCGCCTTCCAGCAGCATATTGCGTCCGATGCGGTACTCGGCTTCCAGTTGCCCGTAGCTACGATAGCTTTTCCCTGGCGCTGCGCCGCCGACATTATTGTTAGCGGTACTCATTGCGCCGGAACGCAAGCCGATAGAAGAATCGAAACTGAACGTCCAGCGGCGACCGACCTCCTCATGCAGACGGCGGAAATTGAAGCGTTGCTGATTTTGCTCTGGGGTCAGTGGGGTTATCAGCGCCTGATTATCAATGTCATCAATCACCAGCCGGGCGTAGTGCTGCGTCGCAGGCATATCATCCAGACGCTGGTTCACGTAGGCCAGTTGTCGGATAAGTGCCGGATCGTCCGGTAGCCCTTTATGCGCCTGTTCGAGCATTTCCCGCGACTGTGCGATATCACCGCTATCCCACAAGGCGTAACCGAGCGCTGCCTGGGTGTTGCTATTATTCGGTTCCAGTTCCAGAGCGGCGCGCAAATCACTCACCGCCGCCGGGACATTATGACGTTGGCGATAAATTGTCGCCCGCGCAACGTAAGCGTTGGCAGAAGGCGCAATATTGATTGAGCGCGTGAGATCGTTCAGTGCGAGTTCCGGCTGACCAGGAATGTAACGTTGCGCATGCAGCCACCAGTAGAGGGCATTGTTTCCCAGCCCACGTTGTTCTGCCTGCTGAAGCCAGCGATCGCGAGCCGCACCATTTCCTGCCGCCTGGGCGGTATTGGCAGCAGCAAGCAGATCCTCATTGCTCATGTCGTGAAGACTGATTTTCTGCCAGGCCGCCAGTGCGGTGGCGTAATCCTCAACCTGATACGCCTGATAGGCTACCGCACGATGTTGCCAGGCGTTCGGTTGCCGTTGTTCGGCCTGAAGCCATGCATACAACGCCACACCGGGTAGCGTGTCCCGATAACACTTTGCCAGACGGTTCCAGGCGGCGGCATCGTAGGAAGGCGACATATCGCCCAGCAAGCGAACTATTGCCGGGCAATTATCTGCAATACCCGGCAACTGACTTTGCCACTGACGTTGCTCCGCCAGCGGTAAGGGTTTCGATAAAATCGCCACCTTCGCCGGAGTTGCCAGGTAAGGATGACTTTCCAGCAGAGACGCCAGTCGCGCCATTAAAGTCTGGCTGACACGCGCATCGCCCTGGAAAGGATAACGTTGCAGCAATAAATCGGCAGCTTCGCGTGACTGCTCGTTCTGCATCAGTTGCCAGGTCAGTTGATCCAGGCGGGTAAGATTTGCCGGTTCTTGCTGATACAGCAATCGTGCCAGACGCAGAGCTTCAGCCTTGTTATGAGTCGCCACGCTGACGGTATAACGCTCCTCAAGCATTTCATTGGCGGGGAGGGTGGCGAGCAGTTTTTGCGCTGCGTCGTACTGACCTTCTTTTAACAGCACCGGTAGCGTCGCGCCAACAACATACTGGCGGTTATCGGCAAACTGTACCGTATAATTCGCCAACGCCTGAACGGGGTTGGCGCTGTATTTAGATAACAGATAGAGCCAACTTTTCTCTTGTGCGTCCGTGGTAAACAGCGGCTTATTTTCAATGAGATAATGCTGGAGGCGTGCTTTCTCGCCACGATAAGCCAGCGCGGTCGCGTAAGTAATGTACGACTGTGGATCGGTGAAGATCCCCTCTGATTGCAGCGCCAGGATCCGATCATCCAGCTGGCCTGCGAGCAGAACATCAAACCACTGACGGCGCTCAGCTGCGTTTAATGTATTTTGTTGCCGTGATTCACTGAACAACGTTTCTGCCAGCGACCACTGCTTGAGGTAGATTGCCCGTTGCAGCAGATCGGTTCGCAGCGTTTTTCCTTCCGGCGATGCAGCAAACGTCGCATCGTTCAGTTGCGCTCTGGCGACAGGTAATTGTGCCAGCCGCAGGGCATTCTGCCCGACTTCACTGCGACAACGCAGGGTCGGCGCAGCGTCGCACGCTTTTTGCTGGGCAAGCAGTTCTTCAACAGTCGTAACGCTTTTCACTTCAACTGGAATAGCCGCCAGACTGCGCTCAAGTCGGGCATCTCCTGGGTGACGTTTCAGTTGATCCTCAAGCAACAGCCGCGCCCGGTCATCATGACCAAAATGGCGATAGGCTTCCGCAAGGTATAAAGTCAGCGGAATATTATCCGGCACCTGCTGGTGTATATATTCAAATTCGCGGATGGCGGTTGCTTCGTCGTTATTTTTCTGTGCCTTCAGCGCCTTATCGAGACGGGGATAAATAACAAAATGGCGATAATCGCTCAGCCCCAGCTCTTCTGCGCTGGTGCCGATATTGTCTGCGAGTGCGCTGGTACTCAATAAAGACGTCAGCAGTAAACCAGACCATCCGATGACGCGATTAAGGTTATTCTCCTTCATTTTCGGACTCCAGTTGCGCAACCTGTTCTGTGTTTAAACCTGCTTTGAGTAATAGTGATTGCATCGAAACTTGTAATTCGCGTTGAATTGTCAGGACGCGATCCAACGTTTCCTGGCTGATAACGCCTTCGGTGACCAAAAACTTGCCGAGCGGCAGAGAACTGCGTTCATGGCGCAATAACAACACGTTAATTGCTGAACGATTAATATGACCTAGCGTGGTCAGTATTTCGGCGAACAGGAACTGATGCGGCACATATTGCCGCCAGATTTCACCGGCCTGCTGTTCCGTGAGCCACTGATGCTGAACCGCATTGTACAACATTGCCCGCGGATCGTGACCGCGTCGGCGTGCATACCAGTGACGTAACCCCGTGACAATTTGTCCCCGCAGAACAATGACGTAACGCACTTTGCGTCCGACTTTACGCGTCAGGGCTGCCAGCGAAACCGGGTCAATACCATCTTCACTGCCGACAATTAACTCATCATTTTCCAGACGCAGCGGTAGCACCGCATAATGCAGCGCCACGGAGGCCGGCATCGCGGCAATCAGCGAAGAAGGGATCTGCCAGGCATCGATGGACTCCCACGCCACGCCGTTTTGCTCTGCCAGTGCCTGTGCCAGCTGTTCGGCGCTAATCAGCCCCTGCATCAGCATTGAACCGCCCAGGCGTAGACCTTCGACACGATTACGCAGTGCCGTATCGAGTTGTTCTTCAGTGATGACCTGATTTTCCAGCAGAATTTGACCTAACGGGCGCAACGAGCGGGTATCGCCAGTGACGCTGGGGAAGTCATGCGTTGTTTTATCCCACGCGACGCGACGTGGATCGCCGTGTTGAAGCACCTGTTTTAACGCGCGCCAGTTGGCCATGAAGTTAATCAGGTTGCCCCAGAAAAGACGCAGGACAGATAGCAGCCCCTGCGTCAGACCGTAGTAGCCAGTGACAAAAATCACCCGCTGCACGATGCGGTTAACCATCAAACCAAAGTTTAGCCACAGCAGGGTCATTAACCATGTGCTGCCGCTGAAAATAGAAAGGAAATGCCAGGCATCGGGCCACAAACTTTCATACGCCAGTAACAGCAAAAGCTGGATCATCACCAGCATCGCGAGGAAGCTGACAAAGTTACTGATTGCCCCTTTGCGGTCGCGCCAGAGAAAGTAGTTGAGTGTCAGGCTGGAGGTCCATTTATGGGTTTTAAAGCCCTGGAAAACAATGCCGATGATCCAGCGAGACTTTTGTCGAACCGCCGTCGAAAAGGTATCGGGGAAATATTCGCGCACGCAGATCATGTTTGACGTCCGCGCGTGCTGTAAAAATTTACGCTGCTCGCGTTCTTTGGCTTCGTCCACCACCGGAAAACGGACAAAAATTTCCGTCATACCTTTTTCTTTCAGGCGGAAACCAATGTCGTAATCTTCAGTAAGACTCTGCACGTCGAAAGCAATACCGTCACCGTCAGCTAACAGTGCGGTCACGGCGCGGCGGCTGAAACAAGTACCGACGCCTGCGCTGGGCACCTGTCCGGCGAGGGCTTCACGCACCGGAACATCTTTGCCATGCAGTTCTGAAAACTCATCAATGTAAGTCATGCTGGTGAAGTGCGTCCATTCGCGTTCGAATGGGTATACCGGGATCTGAATCAGATCTTTACGCTCGACCAGATAGTTGAACAGACGCAATTCCATCGGTGAAATTACGTCTTCGGCGTCATGCAGAATAAAACCAGCAAAAGCGAAATTGGCGCTACGCTCAAACTGGGTGATGGCGTCCAGCACGTTGTTCAGGCAGTCGGCTTTGCTGGTGGGGCCAGGACGCGCGCAGACTACCTTATGCACGTTTGGGAAGCGAGCGCACACTTCGTCAACATCACGCTGAGTATCGGGGTCGTTGGGGTAGGTGCCAACAAAGATATGATAGTTTTCATAGTCGAGCGTGGTCGCCGCCAGCTCGGCCATATTGCCGATGACGCCCGTTTCATTCCACGCCGGAACCATAATCGCTAACGGTTTTTCATCTGGTTTATACAGTTCGCGGTAACTCATTCGCGGGTAGCGGCGATAAACACTCAACTTGCGTTTAATGCGGCGTACCCAGTAGACGACATCAATAAAAAAATCGTCCAGCCCGCTGATGAACATGATGACCGCTAACGTTATCGCGATTACTTTTAAGCCATATAGCCAGGTTGCAAAAACATCAAGAAGCCAGTCCACACAAAAACCTTACATTAACGCTGGTTATGTTTAGGGTGGCGTATATTAAAGTTTTTTATGAATTGTGACAGCTTTTTATCATTAATAGGTAGGATTATTGCGGCACGTTATTTTTACACTGGTTATAAAAGTTGCCGATTGTGCAGGATGTAGGCAAAAGCGCGGAGGTGAAGGTCATAGTGAGGAGGATAGGCAGGGAAAGATTACGAAAGCCCGCTCCCCGCAAGGACTGACGCCAGATACTTTCTGTCCATGGCTGCTTTTCGCATCTTACGTCTTAACCCTGCCTTGAATACCTTATCATTCGTCAAAATATTAATAGCGATGTGCCGTATCCCTGAAAATAATTCTGCTGCATTTCCTCTTCTTATTTTGCAATCGTTTTCATTCATTACCGCATCCAAACGCCAGTGCAACTTATTCTCCACGTCCCAGTGATTTCGGAGCGCTGTGGCGAACTTCTCTGCGGTTAAATCAGCAGAACTGATATAATATCTGACAGTCATTTTTAGCTCTTTCTTTTGTTCTGCTGTTATTGACCGAAAGTAGACTGCCACGCATAATTTTTTCAGTTCTTTCCATTCAAACGTGAAATCAATAAGTTCATCAGGGACATCGTAAACAATATGAAGACGGATTTCTTCTCTGCTGTGACTCTTTTCACTAATTGCGTAACTGTCATGCTCTGGATTATTTAATTATTTCAGCGGAAATTTTCCTCAAAGGCTTTATTTAGTCGCCCCTGATTTCCCTTTACAGCGAATAAATAATCACCTCCCTGTTTTTGTATCTTCTCTACAATGTCTTTCTGGCAACCCATCGCATCAGTTGTGATGATTTTTCCTTTAATATCCATCATGTTAAGAAGTTCAGGAATAGCTGTAATCTCATTAGATTTCTCATCCGTCTTGATCTGCCCGAGGACCAGACTGTGCATAGTTGAGAACGCACTAATGACATGAATCGCTCCCCTGCGGCGACTCTTGTCATAAGAGTGCCGGAGCGTTTTTCCATCAATTGCAATGACGCCTTTATCATCTGAAGAATGGCAGTCACGCATCCAGTTAATAAAGCACTCGTGAAATTTTGCAGGACTGATACAGGATACAACTCTGGCAATGGTATCGTGAACAGGAATACCATTTTCAAAATCACCATATTGCTTCAAAAAATCGA
>NZ_JABWMS020000076.1:0-21173 GCF_013369155.2 Escherichia sp. 94.0001
GCATATTGTCTTCTGAGTTCTACTGCATTTGGTGTGTTAAAGTAGCCTGCATTATACGCACCAACTGCATCCCATGTATTCCCCCTGGATTTTATGTTAGAGGCTAAGATATAACCAGCAACAGATATGTTTATACAGGCATCATTCAATAAATCATCTTCAGATATATTAAATTTGCTTAATAAATCTAAATGAGATGAATTTATTTGCATTATACCTATATCATACGTTCCGTTTTTGTTTATTTTACTTTTTATTCCGTTTTTGTTTTTTGATTCGTTCCATGCAATTGCTTTTAATATTAATGGGTCTATATTATATGCTTTTCCAGTAATTTCAAAACAATCAGAAGCATAACAAGAATTTGAAATGAGAATGATACTCAATATAATTTTTTTCATTTTCATGTTGATATTCAATATGATTCATCAGAAATTAAATATGTCAACCACGGAAAACAACAGGTTGGAATATGAGTATATTTAATGATATATTACATTGCAATCTGGAGAAAAAGAAAGGTCTCCGTTATTCTTGATATCGCTTATGGATAGAACAAATTGAAAGGAGTGAGGTTAGTATGAAACTGAGTGAGTTATGATTATGAAGGATGGCATCTATAGCATTATCTTTATTAGCAATGAAGATTCCTGTGGGGAAGGTATACTGATTAAAAATGGAAATTTGATCACTGGCGGAGATATTGCTTCTGTGTATCAGGGGGTCCTGTCTGAAGAGGAGGACATCATACTTCATGTCCATCGCTATAATCATGAAATTCCCTCGGTGCTAAACATTGAACAAGATTATCAATTAGTTATCCCTAAAAAAGTACTGAGTAATGATAGTAATGTCACATTACATTGCCATGTAAGAGGAAATGAAAAATTGTTTGTTGATGTTTATGCCAGATTTATAGAACCATTAACTATTAAAAACACAGAAATATCATAAGTTTTATTTAAAATAATTTTTTGTTTATGAATGTTTTTATGTCGATTTATTTATCAAATAAAAAGAACATGGAAAATGGAATCTAAAAATAAAAATGGCGACTATGTAATTCCTGACTCAGTAAAGAATTACGATGGTGAGCCTCTGTATATCTTGGTTTCTCTTTGGTGTAAATTGCAGGAGAAATGGATTTCTCGCAATGATATTGCCGAAGCATTCGGTATAAACCTGAGGAGAGCATCATTTATTATAACTTATATATCGAGAAGAAAAGAAAAAATTTCATTTCGTGTCAGATATGTTAGTTATGGTAACTTGCATTATAAGCGCCTTGAGATTTTCATTTATGATGTTAACCTCGAGGCTGTTCCGATAGAAAGTCCGGTATCAACCGGACCAAAAAGAAAAAACTACCGAGTCGGTAATGGTATTGTGGGGCAGTCTAATATCTGGAACGAAATGATCATGAGGCGGAAAAAGGAGAATTAAACGTATTTTTTTGAGTATATTTTATAGAAGAATAAAAATAAAGCTCTATTCAAGGGCTTTGTTTTCCAGGATAAGCCTTTTTCTCTGCCAAAGTTTGAAAGTCATTTCCTGACAAATACACTCTGGGCTATAGATGATTGAAACAGTCAGATTTCTGATGCTAAGTTAAGATATATACTGCTTATTCTATAAGCGGAAATGACATTGAGTACAGCAGAAGATGGTTCAGGCGCATAAAATCCTGGTTAATGGAGTAACCCACTCCTGTAGATAAATCTGCCAGCGGTCGGTGCTCAACGTTGGGCGCACTTCACCAAAGCAGCTTTATTATTTCCGATAGAAAATCCCCAGACAGCCTGGGGATTGGTATGGCAGATGGTAGTTTTTAATCTGTATTACCTAACAATTTTTTAATATTTTCTTTATATGTAGCGTATTTTTCTTGTTCATTACACCACATTAAACAAGCCTTAAAGGCTTTTTTGGCCATTTTCCGATTTCCGACCAATAAGTAGCTAATCCCAGAATAATAAGATGCCCTGGGATCTTGCATAACTAAAGTTGCACAGCGAGCGAAACACAGTTGTGCATCTTCATGATTTGATAAACGCTGATGACACAACCCCAGAGATAGGGTGTAGTCATAATTCCAGTGCTCCAGATATGTTAGCAGATGAAATAGATTTCTTGCGGTTATAACATCACCAGATTGATATGCTGTATAGGCATAAGAATGAAGATCATTGAGATCTTGTTGCGTCAAATTTGTCAGTGATGCTAACGTACCACCATCCTGGTAGAAATCATAGATATCCTGTAGAGAGCTAAATTTCCTGCTCATAAAGCCTCATTTATTATTCGCTAGATGCTGATTTTATCGGGGTCGCTTTAATCAAAAAGAGTCGAACAACGCTGTGTTTTTGTTTTGTTGTACTGGAGAATAAGTTACCAATAACAGGAATATCACTTAACAACGGTATACCATCTTTACTTGAACTCTCTTTATCCTGGATAAATCCGCCAAGCAGCAGACTTTCTCCAGCGCTTAATGTCGCTTCTGTTGTCATTTCTGAATTTTGTACTTCAGGTAAGATGCTGCTGGCATCCTGAGCATTACTTTGGTTAGTCGATTGATTGCCATCCTGAATATCAAGTAACAAACGAACTCGTTCCCGACGTTTTCCGGTAAGACTATTCGAGTTGTCATCAAGTATACGTGGTGTCACTCTCAGTAATGTTCCGCTGGTAATACTTTCCAGAGATGCCACCTTTTCTCCGGAAACTTTTGTATAAAACGTTACGTTTTTATCAAGAATCGCCTGCATATTATTTAAGGTTATAATTGATGGCTGAGAGAGTATTTTTGCTTTCGAGTTCTGTTGTAACGCATTCACTCTGATCATGAAATTATTGGCGTTGCTTATCACAGAAGAACTGAGATTAGCTTGCGCCGTTGAGCTGTTAAAGGCAATAGAACCTTGCCCTGCATTTAATGTACCGGACCAGTTTACTCCCAGTTGCTGAAGATCATTTGCATCAACATCAATAATTGAAACAGAAATCTCAATTTGCCTTTGCTCAATATCAAGCTCAGAAATTAATTGCCGATATATGTCCATAGTTATTTCACGATCTTTTACAACAACTGCATTAAGACGTGGATCTGCGGAAATCTTTACACTGTTATCAAACAGGTTGCCGTTTCTTTCTACAGCACCTTTGCCTGTGCTGGGAAGTGAGCCATTACTTGCCATCGTCTTCAGGATGGAGACGACGCCAGGCACGACAACATTTTGGTCGCGGTATTTATACGTTATATCTGTCGCTGATGCATAGTTTAATTTAAATACTCTAACGACATCTTTATTTTTTGCTTTAGACTGTGCTTCTTTATCAAGACTTTCAGATAAAGATGTAATGTATTTTATGCATTCAGGAACGCCACGAACTTCAATCGAGTTAAATGTTGTGATTTTTCTCACGTTACAGGAGTTTTTATTTACTGAGATTGTATCACGCAGATATTTTAACAGTGAGTCAATATCCAGATATGTTGGCGTAATTATGCTTCTTGATATTTCATTTGTTTTATAAATATACAAAATGTTCTCATCATAATACCATGTGAGATGATAGAGCCTGGACAGTTTTTCCAGTACTTTCATTGGTTTTTCATTTTTTATTTCACCAGAGAAATCATCATTCACAGAATTACTGATGAAAACAGGGATGCTATAATTAGCGGCAAAATCATTGAGGATTGCACGTACCGGAGAGCTTTTTGTAATAATAAAATACTCGTTCTTGCCTAATCTTTTTTCCAGAGAGGACGGGGCAGCCTGAGCACTGCAGCAAAATAGTGCTGTAAAAATAAAAAAACTTATTTTTTTCATTACACAATTCGTCCTATATCAGAAAACAAATGTGTTGGAGGCAGCGTTGTATCTGATGTAGATGCTTGCTCTAACTTATCAAATTGCTTGTCAAGCAAAGAGGCGAGTGTGTGTTGCATTATTGCTTTTGACATGTTTGCGCGATGATTATTATCTTTATTAAACAGTTGGCAAAGATACCATTTTTTATTAGATTGAAAAATGCCCATTTGTTTATATTCTTTACTAACGGCCAGAATATTACAGAGTCTGATGAAGGTATCTGTTGGAACCTGGCGAAAATCGCCATTAAGCTCGATATACAGAACCCAGTAACTTCCAAAGTCGTGTAAGAAGGCATTTTTTTGATAGATATGAAAAGTAAGATGCTTTGGTGAACCTTTGACATCTTTTACAAAATCAAGAGCCGTTAGCCAGTCACTATCATTCTTAACAATGCCATTATTATTGTTCATACATATTACCCGTCCTGTCCTGAGGATGACTTGATAACGACACTAATATTTTCTAGTTTGAGATCGTCTACGCTATTCTTAACTAAGTTTTTTATCTGAATGACTGATGGTGCTAAGTTAACCTCTGGCGAGCTAATGACTAAAACAGCCGCTGAGGATGGTTGGCTCTCGTTATTGTTAACATTTAATGAAACGCTGCAATCGATAACACCGGGGATTTTACTTAGTAACCTTTCTATATCTTGTTCTTTGAGATAGTTGATTTTTGCATTTTCTTGTGATGGCGATGCCACTAGCTGACTGGGCGGAAAAATAACTTCAATATCTGCAAATTTCTTTTTCGGGAAGCCATTGTTATTTAAAATGGTTATCGCACGGACAAAATCCTCTTTTTCCACACTTATTGTTACATTTCCACTTTTGTCCATTTCTTTAGATACATTGACATCATTGGATAACAACAATGCTTGCATCTGATTGGCTTCTTTTTCCGTTAATCCTGTATACAATTGCTCTTTACATGCAACTGTCAAACAAATAAAAACAAATAAAAAGGTGTTTTTAATGTATTTTCTCATTTTATTGCATTGAAACCAGTTTTGTAACCGATGTTGAAAGAAGACTTGCTAACTTGGATACGACATCAACATTGACGTTTGCGTTGAGCACATTCTTTTGTAATGTGAGCACATCTTCTGGCGAGAGTCCACCTGCAGATAGGGCATCGAAACTGAGATCGGTGTTCATTGTTGCAAGATGTCTCTTTTTAATTTCTTCAATTAAAACTTGCTCTGGAGAAGATACACCAGCTGTTTTAGGAAGTAATTGATCAAGAAACTGAGCCGCTCCAGCTGCAGAGGGCGTTGGTGCTAACGGGGTATGGTCATCAACGAAATTTGTTTGGGATACTTTATTAAAATGAATATTAATATTTTCTGATTGATTAATATTGTTCATATTTACGGTTAGTCTCTTTTCATGAGAGAGGTAATGGCATAATGCATCCATGACCTCTCTATTTTATTTATGCGATGCGATGATTAGGCATATTTCATCGCTAATCCGCCGCCAAGAGTTGTTACGCCACCTAATACACCGGCCGCGATTCCTAAGCCTAATTTTTGTGAAGGATCTTCAACACACAGTGATGCGATACCAGCACCGATAGCGGCTAGAGCACCTGCACTTATCAAAACTCCACCTAGGATTCTAATGGTACGATTTGTTCCATTTTCTGGTTGCATTACTCCTGTCTTCTCATCCACTGGATTATTTCCATTGATTGTGGCTGCCAGTGGTAATACTCTGCCAGAAGGGCTTAAATTTGCTGCATCCATTAACTTTTCTCCATTGTCTAATTTAGACATTTGTCTGGTTATCAATAACCAAATTATCCCATGGGCAACTATTATATTATTTAAATAGTTGCAATGTACATAAAGTACATATACTGTATATATTATCCAACACGCTTTTTCAAGCAATAATATCCACACATATACTTACTTCAGAGCCTGCATATGAATCTTTTAATTAAAAGAAACGTAGAAGAGTTTTTAAGGTTATTAGGGAATGATTTTTATTTGTTTGATAATCGCGTGGAAATTGATTTTAATGGTTTTTCTTTTTTTATTGAAATAATTGATAGTAATGTGTTTATTACGTTTGCCTTAGAGTATAACGAAAATGCGTTTTTTTCTTTTTTCAATGCCCTTGCCCCTGAACGGACGCAGGGAGTGATTGAACATATTTTTGTCTACGATAACAAATTGTGCTTAAGTTGTTTGTTAACCAATATTGATGTGTTTTCTCTAATGAATACTTTTCAGCAGCATGTGCAGATTATTGAACGAGTTCGCAGGATGACATCATGAATAAACTCTTAAATATATTTAAAAAAGCAGAGTCATATCACGATCTTATTCTGGCTCTCTTCTTCTTTATGGCTGTAATGATGATGATTATTCCATTGCCAACAGTTGTGGTGGATATCATTATCGCGATTAATATATCGACAGCATTGCTTTTATTAATGCTCTCAATCTATATAAAAAATCCTCTTGAGCTAACTTCTTTTCCTACAATCCTGTTGATTACGACGTTGATGCGCCTGTCGCTCAGTGTTAGTACAACCAGACTTATTCTGCTGCATCACGATGCGGGTGACATTATTTACTCCTTCGGTAACTTTGTTGTTGGCGGTAATATTGTTGTTGGCCTGGTCATTTTTACCATTATCACCATTGTACAATTTATGGTTATTACAAAAGGGGCTGAGCGTGTTGCTGAAGTGAGTGCTCGTTTTTCTCTTGATGGTATGCCAGGAAAACAAATGAGTATTGATGGTGATATGCGTGCAGGCGTTATTGACCCGCTTGAGGCAAAAGTTCTTCGCTCCCGAGTGCAAAAGGAAAGCCAGTTTTATGGTTCAATGGACGGGGCGATGAAGTTTGTAAAAGGGGACGCTATTGCCGGTATCATCATTGTTTTAGTTAACCTGTTTGGTGGCGTGCTCATTGGAATGTGGCAATTTGACATGCCATTTAGTGAAGCACTTAGCCTGTTTTCTGTATTGTCTGTCGGTGATGCTTTGGTTGCCCAGATCCCTGCGCTTATTATTTCCGTCACTGCGGGGGTTGTTGTTACTCGTGTTCCCGGTGAAAGCGAAAAAGAAGAAAACCTTGCAGGTGATATTGTTCAACAGGTTTCTGTTAATAGTCGCCCTTTTTTAATCAGTGCCGCACTCATGATCGTAATGGCGATTATTCCTGGCTTTCCTACATTGGTCTTCTTGTTTCTGGCGGTTTGCCTGTTGGGTATCGCCTGGAAATTACAAAAGAAAAAGACGTTTGGAACCGGAAATAATAAGGACGCTATGGGAGCTGATTTGTCTAATAGTCAAAATCTCTCACCGGGTGCCGAGCCGTTGATTTTAAACTTAAGTAGTAATATTTATAGCTCAGATATTACACAGCAGATTGAGGTTATGCGTTGGAATTTCTTTGAGGAAAGTGGAATTCCATTGCCTAAGATTATTGTTAATCCAGTTAAAAACAATGATAGCGCTATAGAATTTTTGCTCTATCAAGAGTCAATATACAAAGATACTCTGACAGATGATACTGTTTATTTTGAGGCTGGGCATGCAGAGATATCATTTGAATTTGTCCAGGAAAAGCTTTCGGCTAACTCTATCGTGTATAAAACGAATGAGGCTAACCAACAACTAGCTCACGTCTCAGGTATGGATGTTTATGCAAAAACAAATGATAAGATAACGTTTTTGCTAAAGAAACTTGTATTGTCTAATGCCAAAGAGTTCATCGGCGTACAAGAAACGCGTTATCTGATGGACATCATGGAGAGGAAATATAACGAACTTGTGAAAGAGCTTCAGCGTCAGCTTGGTCTGAGCAAGATTGTGGATATTCTTCAGCGTCTCGTAGAGGAAAATATCTCAATTAGAGATCTACGAACTATTTTTGAAACGCTTATTTTTTGGTCCACAAAAGAAAAAGATGTGGTTATCTTGTGCGAATACGTTCGTATCGCCCTACGTCGGCATATTTTAGGTCGCTATAGCGTTCGCGGTACACTTCTGAATGTTTGGCTTATTGGCTCTGATATTGAAAATGAGCTACGAGAGTCGATCAGACAAACGTCATCAGGTTCGTATTTGAATATCTCACCGGAGCGAAGTGAGCAGATTATTGGCTTCTTAAAAAATATTGTGAATCCAACGGGGAACGGCGTCATTCTGACCGCTTTAGATATCAGGCGCTACGTGAAGAAAATGATTGAAGGTTCGTTCCCGTCAGTCCCCGTGCTCTCTTTTCAGGAAGTTGGGAATAATATCGAACTTAAAGTATTAGGAACGGTAAATGATTTCAGAGCATGATTTTGTATTGGAAAGATACCCACGTATCCAGAGAGTGCTCAATAGCACTGTGCCGACATTATCATTAAATTCGTCTACCAGATATGAAGGCAAGATTACCAATATCGGCGGGACGATTATCAAGGCGCGTTTACCAAAAGCGCGTATTGGCGCCTTTTACAGGATAGAACCCAGTCAACGTTTAGCTGAGGTGATCGCTATTGATGAAGATGAGGTTTTCCTGCTGCCTTTTGAGCATATTTCCGGCATGTATTGTGGCCAGTGGCTAAGTTATCAGGGGGATGAGTTCAAGATTCGTGTTGGGGACGAACTCCTTGGGCGACTGGTTGATGGTATAGGCAGACCAATGGGGAGCAATATTACTGCACCTTATCTTCCGTTTGAACGCAGTTTGTATGCTGAACCCCCCGATCCTTTATTAAGGCAGGTTATTGATCAGCCATTTACGCTTGGCGTCAGGGCAATAGATGGTTTACTTACTTGCGGTATTGGGCAACGTATCGGTATTTTCGCGGGGTCCGGCGTTGGTAAAAGTACGCTTTTGGGAATGATTTGTAATGGCGCATCCGCGGATATTATTGTCCTTGCCCTTATCGGCGAGCGTGGTCGCGAAGTAAATGAATTCCTCGCGCTTTTACCTCAATCCACGCTTTCTAAATGTGTACTGGTCGTCACAACGTCAGACCGTCCCGCGCTGGAAAGAATGAAGGCCGCATTTACGGCGACAACCATTGCAGAGTTCTTCCGGGATCAGGGCAAAAATGTATTATTAATGATGGATTCCGTAACTCGTTATGCCCGAGCCGCGCGTGATGTTGGGCTTGCATCGGGAGAGCCTGATGTAAGGGGGGGATTCCCTCCGAGTGTTTTTTCCTCGTTACCCAAATTATTAGAGCGTGCGGGGCCTGCGCCAAAAGGCTCAATAACCGCGATTTATACGGTGTTGTTAGAAAGCGATAATGTTAATGATCCCATTGGTGATGAAGTCCGCTCTATTCTTGATGGGCACATTGTGCTTACCCGAGAACTTGCAGAGGAAAATCATTTTCCTGCAATTGATATTGGTTTAAGCGCCAGTCGTGTTATGCATAATGTTGTTACATCGGAGCATTTGCGTGCGGCGGCAGAATGCAAAAAGCTTATCGCAACCTATAAAAATATTGAGCTGCTTATTCGTATTGGTGAGTACACGATGGGGCAAGATCCTGAAGCGGATAAGGCAATAAAAAACAGGAAAGCAATTCAGAGCTTTATACAACAAAGCACCAAAGATATCAGTAGTTACGAAAAAACGATTGAAAGCCTATTCAAAGTGGTTGCCTGAATATGTTGGACAGAATTTTATCTATTCGTAAAAGCAGAGCGAATCGATTGAGAGAATCAATGGCTAAGATTAACTCTCAGATAAAAGAGGTGGATGGTAAACTCGATGACTGCGAGCAAGCCATTAAAGAGTCGATTGCCTCTAAGCAGGCGTATTGTGCATCGCTGGTGAATCTGGATAAAGTGTCGTTGTATAAATACCAGATTAAAAACAATGCATTTGATGAGCAAAAGCAGCGATTATATGAGAAAAAATCCTCACTTTCTAAAGAAAAGCGTTCATTGCTCGATTCACAAAAACGAACAAAAGAGGATCTACAACATGTTAATAAATCAATAGAGAAGTTATCTTTTGCCATAAAGGAACATTACTTTGACTAGCATTTCTCTAAAAAGAAATTTGATAGAGCCTGTTTCTTTTCAGCCGTCAGATGATTGGCCGCAGGGAGAAGAAAGTTTTAATGATATTTTTAATCGCATAAAAAAAAGAACACCTGACACTTCGTTCATACGAATGGCTTCTTTATGGAAACGATTGTTCTACGCTCCTGGACAGAGGCGACGCTACTTTGAACAAGGAGAGCGTTCATTTAGTATTATTTGTGGAAAGTTACGCGGAATTGTTTTAACAATAAAATGTAGTAATGGAACCATTTATCTGTCTATTACACTGAACCCCAATAACAAAAATCATATTTTTTTATACCATAAAAAGAATTATATTTGTGATAAGTTAAAAGAAATCTTTCCTGATGAACCTATTGAATTCTCAATTGAATATGAAAATTAATGATTTTTACTTGCCATTGTTGTCAGTCATAGGAACCGGTCGCCTCTATATTACGCCTGAAGGGCATGCTTGCCATGCATATTTTCGCGAAGTCAGCGGTAATGGTATCCGCTTCACGTTAACATGCTCAGGCTATGAGGGGCGTTTTTGGATATCAGAAGAACAGTTCATTCAGTGGTGCCAGGAGTTATTCCCGTATAGCGAAAGCCGGCTGATACCGGAAGATATGATAAAACTCATGATCTTATGGGTAATGCAGACTGCTTTACCAGAAGGTGATGTGTCTGTTGATGATGTTCAATTTACGATGCTAAATAAAGATGTTTATCCGGTAATAGAAAATAATAATGGAGAAAACAGACTTAATGTAATTATACTCGAAATAACGGTACAGAGTTTACAATATCTAATTAATGAAAATTGGCAATTTGTTCCACATTCTAATACCATTTTCTTTGATGGGTATATTGCTCCTGGGTGGACTGATTACCCGGTTACAGAGCTGACTGTTGGTGATAGTTTAAGGCTCTATCATGTTGATGACAGCAAAGAAAGAGAGTGTTGGCTTGTTATTAATAACCCTTTAGCAACCGTAAAACTTTGTGATAATAATTTATTTATTACGGATGTCCAGGCTGCAGATTTGTTATGTGCTATCAGCAATGAGGCTGTAATGGATCGCATTTATTGTGTGATTGGAACAATTCATGTTGATATACATATGTTGCGCAATGCCAAAAAAGATGATATTATCGATTCAACTGGATATCATCTTTTTGGTGGGTGCCGGTTAATACGCAATAATACGACTATAGCATACGGGAGCATTGTAAAAATCAACGAAGATTTTTATTTTACTGTTAGTTTAGTATGTGATTAATCAGGAATAAGTTATATAGGGAGATGTATCATGTCGTCATCGTTATCAGGAATAATACTCAATACTTCGCTGACAAGCCACCATATGTCATGGGGCAAGTTTAGCAGAACTCTTCATGTATTGAATGAAGATATCGTAGATGAAATTCAGCTTAAAGCCCGAACACAACAACGCCACCATCGAGTATATTCAGAAATGGCGGATTACTCCGTTGTCTCCTTTCGGGGCAAAGAATATTCTGTTCGTTTTATTAAAGATTACAAAACAGATAATTATGTGTACAAAGTACAAAAGATGACTCAGGAAAGTGGGTGTCTCTCAAGATTATTTAGCTTTCTTTCTGGCGGTGTGACTAAGGCTTTGGAAAGTAAACTAAATGAGAGGCATATCACTCCACTTTCTCCAACCTGGTTTCCTCGAACTCCACTGGAGGGGGTCTTAACGGAAAGAGGATTATCTTCTTTATTACGTTGCGTACAGTCTACTGAAAACCTTGATTATAGTAATGCTATGATATCAAACTCTTTCTCTAACTCTGTAGTGTGATTATCATTTGAGCTTTCCTCCTGGTTTAACTCCAGAATAATTGTGATTCTGGAGTTTTTCTGTTTGTTTTATGTCGATAATACATTGTTTTTAGGAAAATATGGGATGAATATTCAGAGTGAGTTTGGCTGGCAGAAGTCAGAGATTCTGTGATGAGGAGGGGATTGAGCTGAATGGATGAATTCCTTCCAGCTCATAATTTATCAGGATAAAACATCTTACGAAAATAAACTAATTACTTCATTCTTTAATAAATAACCGTTTTCCATTAAATTGATAAACTCTGTAATGTTAACCTTATCTGCAGGGAATGCAATATTCAAAAGTACGCTATCTTCTTTTAATGATAGAAAAAACATACCGAGTAGATCTCGATTGCTATTTATTTCTAGCATTTTATCAATTTTTGAAGGTTCATTATTGAATAAATAACAATAAAAAAACAGGACCTCAGATTGAGGCGCACACTCCAGTATCCATTCATGACCATCGTGATCATGGAAAGAGAGGGCGTTAGTTTGTTCTTCAAGAGTTATTCCGAACGTATGTGCAAGATCTGTGCGAAATTGTTCATTCATATTGTAGTCCTGTCATTCTTTCAATGAGGGTATGCTTAAACGTAATTAACTCGTGAGTTCTGGCACAAATAATAAGACGAAAATATAAGATGCGAGTAATAGTGTTGCATATTTATGATAGCATGTGATAAATGTAGTGCAACTACTTGTGGATAGTGCCGGAGGAAAATTTAAATATAAAACAATTATTGTTTTTAATGAAAATGAAAAATATTTTGTTATCGTTATATAATATATAAAGGTTTATTGTATGTTTAGTCCAATGACAATGGTAGGTAGATCGTTAGCTCAGGCGGCTACACAAACTCTTAGACCTGCGGTCACCAGAGCTGCGACACAAGCGGGGGTGGGAGCCAGTGGTATGAAGTTCGTGCCCATGCAGTCGAACTTTATGATTAATCATGGCAAACTGACTAACCAGCTACTTCAGGCCGTGGCCAAACAAACCCGTAGCGGTGATACTCAGCAATGGTTCAAACAGGAGCAAATTACTTATATATCCAGAACAGTAAACAGAGCTATTGATGACTATTGCATGAGTAATAATTCGGTAATTGGTAAGGAGACCAAAAGCCACATTTTCAAGGCTGTTGAAAGCGCGATAAAGCAGCCTCTCGATATGAATTGTGCACAAACGTCGATTGGCCATTTCTTACAGTCCAACAAATACTTTAATAAAAAAGTTGATGAGCAGTGTGGCAAAGGGGGGGATCCAATTACACGCTTTAACACCCAGACCAGGATGATAGAACAAGTCTCACAAGAAATCTTTGAACAGAAATTTGGTGGTTTGAAAGTTAGTGATATCAAAGCTCTGACTCAGAGCACGATTGCACAGCATGTACAGGATACTCGGTTGTAGGAATAACCTGTTATATATGCGTGTTGGGCATAAGTTAAGCTTCCTGGTGTATAGCGTAGTCTTTGCTGATGTAAGAAAAGGCTATATACGGAAACTTGATATACTATAAACTTCATTATTTATTATATTGAAAAAGTTATTTAATTGATTTGTTTTGTAATTTTAATGCTTCAATTGGATAAGCATAAAATATAGTTTTATTTATAGTGTGTTTTATTAAAGTTTTACGTGGCATTTATTTTTATATCGCATGATTATTTTCATTTAATTACACTGATGTGTATTTTTCTGCATTATTTTCTTGCATCAAAAATCAGACTGTGATTTATTTGGTCGATGTTATGTTCAGCCGTATATCGACTACGTACTGTATACCATTACATTATTATGTAATAGCAATATAAAGGATTATTATCTATTTACATAAAATAAAAAGGAGACATTTTATGCCTATTGGTAATCTTGGCCACAATCCCAATGTGAGAGCTTTAATTCCACCTGCACCGCCATTACCTTCACAAACCGACGGTGCAGGAGGTGCCCGTAATCAGCTCATTAACTCAAATGGCCCGATGGGGTCTCGTTTGCTATTTACGCCTATAAGGAATTCTGTTGCTGATGCTGCTGATTCTCGTGCCAGTGATATTCCCGGACTTCCTACAAATCCACTGCGCTTTGCTGCGTCCGAGGTATATTTGCATGGTGCGCTTGAAGTTCTTCATGATAAAGGGGGGCTTGATACTCTTAACTCTGCTATTGGATCTTCGTTATTCCGTGTTGAAACTCGGGATGATGGCAGCCATGTTGCTATCGGGCAAAAAAATGGCCTCGAGACCACTGTTGTTTTAAGTGATCAAGAGTTTTCTAGCTTACAGTCCCTTGATCCTGAAGGTAAAAACAAATTTGTATTTACTGGAGGCCGCGGTGGCGCAGGGCATGCTATGGTCACGGTTGCTTCAGATATCGCCGAAGCCCGTCAGAGGATAATAGATAAATTAGAACCAAAGGATACAAAGGAGACGAAGGAGCCAGGGGATCCAAATAGTGGCGAGGGAAAAATCATTGAAATTCATACCTCAACCTCAACTTCTAGCCTCCGTGCAGATCCTAAACTTTGGTTGTCATTGGGGACTATTGCTGCAGGTCTGATAGGGATGGCTGCGACGGGTATTGCACAGGCTGTTGCGTTGACTCCAGAGCCGGATGATCCAACTACTACCGATCCTGATACTGCAGCAAGCACAGCTGAAGCTGCGACAAAAGATCGGTTAACGCAGGAGGCATTCCAGGATCGGGATAAACAAAAAGTTAATATCGATGAGAACGGAAATGCAATTCCGTCAGGGGAATTAATAGATGATGTTGTTGCGCAAATAGCAGAACAAGCTAAAGCGGCGGGGGAACAGGCCAGACAGGAAGCTATTGAAAGTAATTCTCAGGCGCAGAAAAAATATGATGAGCAGCATGCTAAACGCGAACAGGAAATGTCTCTTTCATCGGGGGTTGGCTACGGTATTAGTGGGGCGCTGATTCTTGGCGGGGGAATTGGTGCCGGTGTTACTGCTGCTCTTCATCGGAAAAACCAACCGGCAGAACAAACAATCACTACACGTACAGTAGTCGATAATCAGCCTACGAATAACGCATCTGCACAGGGCAATACTGACACAAGTGGGCCAGAAGAGTCCCCGGCGAGCAGGCGCAATTCGAATGCCAGCCTTGCATCGAACGGGTCTGATACCTCCAGTACGGGCACGGTAGAGAATCCGTATGCTGACGTTGGAATGCCCAGAAATGATTCACTGGCTCGTATTCCAGAGGAACCTATTTATGATGAGGTCGCTGCAGATCCTAATTATAGCGTCATTCAACATTTTTCAGGGAACAGCCCAGTTACCGGAAGGTTAGTGGGAACCCCAGGGCAAGGCATCCAAAGTACTTATGCGCTTCTGGCAAGCAGCGGCGGATTGCGTTTAGGTATGGGAGGATTAACGGGGGGGGGCGAGAGCGCAGTAAGTACTACCAATGCCTCACCAACGCCGGGACCCGCACGTTTCGTTTAAATATATCCGTGAGTATTTAGTTGAGGTCGGGAGGGGGGGAGTTTTACTAATATTAATGTTTCAGAGAATAAAGTTGCAGCATGGGCAACTCTTGAACTTCTGTAATTATAAATTCAATTAAGAGAAATTATAATGTCATCAAGATCTGAGCTTTTATTAGATAGATTTGCAGAAAAAATTGGTATTGGATCTATTTCATTTAATGAAAATAGATTGTGTTCTTTTGCTATTGATGAGATTTATTATATTTCGTTATCTGATGCTAATGACGAATATATGATGATCTATGGCGTCTGTGGGAAATTCCCGACAGATAATCCTAACTTCGCTCTTGAGATTTTGAATGCAAACTTATGGTTTGCAGAGAATGGTGGACCATACCTGTGTTATGAATCAGGAGCACAATCGCTGTTGTTAGCGTTACGTTTTCCGCTCGATGATGCTACACCTGAAAAACTTGAGAATGAAATAGAAGTCGTCGTTAAGTCAATGGAAAACCTGTATTTGGTATTACATAATCAGGGAATAACATTAGAAAACGAACATATGAAAATAGAGGAAATTAGTTCAAGCGATAATAAACATTATTACGCCGGAAGATAAAAGATTATTTATTAATATAATTTACTATTCATTCTAACTCATTGTGGTGGAGCCCATAACATGATTACTCATAGTTTTTATACCCGGACCCGGCACAAGCATAAGCTAAAAAAAACATTTATTATGCTTAGTGCTGGTTTAGGATTGTTTTTTTATGTTAACCAGAATTCATTTGCAAATGGTGAAAATTATTTTAAATTGAGTTCAGATTCAAAACTGTTAACTCAAAATGCCGCTCAGGATCGCCTTTTTTATACGTTAAAAACAGGTGAAACTGTTGCCAATATTTCTAAATCACAGGGGATCAGTTTATCGGTAATTTGGTCACTGAATAAACATTTATACAGCTCCGAAAGCGAAATGATGAAGGCTGGGCCTGGTCAGCAGATCATTTTGCCACTCAAAAAACTGTCTGTTGAATATAGTGCCTTACCTGTCTTAGGTTCGGCACCTGTTGTTGCTGCAGGTGGTGTCGCTGGTCATACGAATAAAATGACTAAAATGTCCCCGGACGCGACTAAAAGCAACACGACCGATGACAAGGCTCTAAATTATGCGGCACAACAGGCCGCGAGCCTTGGTAGCCAGCTCCAGTCGCGCTCACTGAACGGCGATTACGCGAAAGATACCGCTCTTGGTATGGCCAGCAGCCAGGCTTCGTCACAGTTGCAGGCCTGGTTACAACATTATGGAACGGCAGAGGTTAATCTGCAGAGTGGTAATAACTTTGACGGTAGTTCACTGGACTTCTTATTACCGTTCTATGATTCCGAAAACATGCTGGCATTTGGTCAGGTCGGGGCGCGTTACATTGACTCCCGCTTTACGGCAAATTTAGGTGCTGGCCAGCGTTTTTTCCTTCCTGAAAATATGTTGGGCTATAACGTCTTCATTGATCAGGATTTTTCTGGTGATAATACCCGTTTAGGTATTGGTGGCGAATACTGGCGAGACTATTTCAAAAGTAGCGTTAACGGCTATTTCCGCATGAGCGGCTGGCATGAGTCATACAATAAGAAAGACTATGATGAGCGCCCGGCAAATGGTTTTGATATCCGCTTTAATGGCTATTTACCATCATATCCGGCATTAGGCGCCAAACTGATGTACGAACAGTATTATGGTGATAATGTTGCTTTGTTTAATTCCGATAAGTTGCAGTCGAATCCTGGCGCGGCGACCGTTGGTGTAAACTACACTCCGATTCCTCTGGTGACGATGGGGATCGATTACCGTCATGGTACGGGTAATGAAAATGATCTCCTTTACTCAATGCAGTTCCGTTATCAGTTTGATAAACCGTGGTCTCAGCAAATCGAGCCACAGTATGTTAACGAGTTAAGAACATTATCGGGCAGCCGTTACGATCTGGTTCAGCGTAATAACAATATTATTCTGGAGTACAAAAAGCAGGATATTCTTTCTCTGAATATTCCGCATGATATTAATGGTACTGAACACAGTACGCAGAAGATTCAATTGATCGTTAAGAGCAAATATGGTCTGGATCGTATCGTCTGGGATGATAGTGCATTACGCAGTCAGGGCGCTCAGATTCAGCATAGCGGAAGCCAAAGCGCACAAGACTACCAGGCTATTTTGCCTGCTTATGTGCAAGGTGGCAGCAATATTTATAAAGTGACCGCTCGCGCCTATGACCGAAATGGTAATAGTTCTAATAATGTACAGCTCACTATTACCGTTTTACCGAATGGGCAGGTTGTGGACCAGGTTGGGGTAACGGACTTTACGGCTGATAAGACATCGGCTAAAGCGGATAACGTTGATACCATTACTTATACCGCGACGGTTAAAAAGAATGGTGTAGCTCAGGCTAATGCCCCTGTAACATTTAGTATTGTATCCGGGACTGCAACTCTCGGGGCAAATAGTGCCAAAACGGATGGTAACGGTAAGGCAACCGTAACGTTGAAGTCGGGTACGCCAGGGCAGGTCGTCGTGTCTGCTAAAACCGCGGAGATGACTTCGCCACTTAATGCCAGTGCGGTTATATTTGTTGATCAAACCAAGGCCAGCATTACTGAGATTAAGGCTGATAAAACAACAGCGAAGGCAAATGGTTCTGATGCGATTACCTATATTGTTAAAGTAATGAAGAATAACCAACCAGAAGCAAACCATTCTGTTACATTCTCAACGAACTTTGGTAATCTGGGGGGAAATTCTAATACCCAAATTGTGAAAACGGATAAAGATGGTAGGGCTACGGTAAAACTGACATCTGGCGTTGCAGGTAATGCTGTTGTTAGTGCAAAAGTCAGCGAAGTTAATACAGAGGTTAAGGCTCCTGAGGTAAAATTCTTCTCAGTTCTGAGCATTGATAGTAATGTGAGTATTATTGGAACCTCCGCTAATGGCGCTTTACCTAATATTTGGTTGCGATATGGTCAGTTTAAGCTGACAGCCAAAGGTGGCGATGGGAAATATCAATGGCGCTCTCAAGATCCAAGTGTTGCATCAGTTGATGCTTTAACTGGTCGAGTTACTTTGCTGAAGAAAGGAACAACAACAATTGAAGTTGTATCGGGTGATAACCAAACAGCAATGTATACAATTAATACACCTACAAAATTTATATCTGTGGAGACACAAAATAAAGTAGTCTATAGTGATGCTGAGGCAACATGTAGAATGAATAATGCACGCTTGCCGTCATCTACGAGTGAGCTAAAGGATGTGTATAATAAATGGGGCGCCGCCAATAGTTATGAAGGCTATAAAGGTAAAAAAACAATAACAGCATGGACACAGCAAACTGAGGATGATAAACAAAAAGGTTGGACTAGTACATTTGACATAGTTACAAAAAATGAAATCCCTAGTAATGGCAGTAATAGTAAAGTCAACGTGAATAAAGCTAACGCTTTTGCCGTCTGTGTAAGATGATCTTATAATCATTAATTAATGCCCAACTAAGATAGTTATCTTGGTTGGGCTTAATAGATATTTATTCAACCTTAATAGTTGTACCTTATTTAGGTAAATTTCTTTACGGCGAGGCCATTATTGAATTGCCCAACTGCGCTTGTTTAATATTCTGTATAAATGCTTCTCTCAGAACTGACCATATTTTTCCACCGCTCCCTATTAGAAAATTTGCTATTACTTCACCCTACAATAAATAAAAAACCCTCCGAAGAGGGGGAAGACGATAATAAATTAATACGATAGCGGAATATGTATATATTCGTCTGGGCGGGAGATGTTGATACCATCTTTAGGATCAATCGCGTCTATGACATAGCCTCCTTTCAGAATGCTACCAATTCCCAGGCTTGTACCGTTATCAAGAGCAATTGTTGGATTCTTCATCGTGCCGCTGATTCTGAGTATTTTTCCGGGGAAAATATCTGCTGAAATGTACGGCTGAATGTTCTGAAATAGTATCTTGACGTTACTATTTTTGTTCATCGCATTTATAATGGCAAGGATCTTACTCTCGTTCTGTTGAGAAACCTCCCCCGCAACAATGATGACATCATTCTTTTTGAAAATATTGACATAGTTTATTAATTTATTCTTTTTGAACTCTGATGCCAGTTCATTGATTTTATTGTTACTGTTGTTATGTATTTCCCATCCAGCAACCCCTGGCGTATTCAGTAACAGATTTTCAACTTCGCTCCATTTGGGTGAAGGGGGAATGTATCCCGATAACAGGAAAAATCCAGGCTTATTACCTTTTGTAATGATGATATCCTTATAACCGTATTCCGTTAAAATATCATTAATCGCGGAGATGATTTGGTTATTGCAAATGATATTGTTGTAATAAAAAATATTTTTTTCTTTCAGGTAATTAAAAAATGGAGTTAAATCAGTGGTTGATTCGCAACGTCCATAAAGCGCGACATTTTTCCCATGCCATACCAGAGTGATTGCATGAAGTTTGTTTTCTTTTAGCTGCTGGTATACATCAGCTCTGGTAAACGCTGGGGGTTCAGCTTTTGGGGAAAGCAAAACGTAACTGCCTATGGCGCCAGACAACGCAATCGCAGCACCAATCACGCTAGCCAGGATAAGACGCTTTTTACGTCGATTTTTGGCAGAGAACCTTTCTGGCACATCAGACAATGGCAAGGTGTGGTCAATATCACCAATGATGAAGCAACATCCCGCTATATCGATGACCTTTCCGACAGGTAATGACTGATCTGCTTCATAAGGGGTGGGCTGTCCATCAATCCAAAATTCAACCGGAGATAAAAGGAAAACACCTTCCTCACGTATATCAAGTAAAAACTGATTGAGGCCTTGTTCAAGGGGAAAATAAACAATATCGTTATCTTCTGTGCCTATCGTTAGGTTTCCCATCGGAAGTTGTAATTCCCGATTACGCATCGCACCATTGAGAAGTTTTATTTTATATGAGGATAACATTTTTAAATTTTATTCATCCTGGTGGTTGAACAATGAGAAAAAATATGGTGAACTTACATCAACTAAGAATAGAGTAGAAAGGAAGCTGTTGTACAGTACTATTTAATGGAATATTCATAATTAATGATTACGTGAGTTTCCAATGGCTAATGGTATTGAATTTAATCAAAACACCGCATCTGTTTTTAATTCTAATTCATTAGATTTTGAATTGGAATCTCAACAATTAACGAAAAAAAATTCTTCTAATAGTTATTCTCCATTATTAAATTTACAAAATGAATTAGCGATGATTACTAGTTCATCGCTTTCTGAAACGATTGAAGGGCTAAGCCTGGGATATCGCAAAGGCAGTGCAAGGAAAGAAGAGGAAGGAACGACAACGGAGAAGCTGCTTAATGATATGCAAGAGCTGCTTGCTCTGACCGATAGCGATAAATTAAAAGAACTATCATTAAAGAACAGTGGGCTGCTGGAACAGCATGATCCTAATTTGGCTATGTTTGGTAATATGCCAAAAGGGGAGATTGTTGCACTTATATCTTCTTTATTACAATCTAAGTTTGTTAAGATTGAATTAAAAAAGAAATACGCCAAATTATTATTAGATTTATTAGGCGAAGATGATTGGGAGTTGGCTCTGCTTTCCTGGTTAGGGGTGGGTGAGTTAAATCAGGAAGGTATCCAGAAGATCAAAAAGCTTTATGAAAAGGCCAAGGATGAGGATTCTGAAAAGGGAGCCTCTTTACTTGACTGGTTTATGGAGATTAAGGATCTTCCAGAGCGTGAGAAGCACTTAAAGGTTATTATTAGGGCGCTATCGTTCGATCTGTCTTATATGTCTTCTTTTGAAGATAAGGTGAAAACATCTTCAATTATTAGCGATTTATGCCGGGTAATCATTTTTTTATCGCTTGATAACTATACAGATATTATTG
>NZ_JABWMS020000077.1:0-20796 GCF_013369155.2 Escherichia sp. 94.0001
AACCTATATTGATATGTGCTACGTATCTTATTTACTTCCGATTTACTAACAACACTGAATGTACCTGTAAAAATTACAGGTTTGGAAAGTAGTGACATGGCAAAATGATTACAGCAGGGACTATGAGGTTAAAAACCATATGGAATATCAAAACCGTTCTGATAAATACATCTGGTCTCCCCATGACGCCTACTTCTATAAAGGACTCTCTGAACTGATTGTGGATATCGACAGATTAATTTATCTATCGCTGGAGAAAATTAGAAAAGATTTCGTGTTTATCAATCTCAATACGGATTCTTTAACTGAGTTTATAAACCGTGATAACGAATGGTTATCCGCGGTAAAGGGGAAACAGGTCGTATTGATTGCGGCCAGAAAGTCAGAAGCCTTAGCAAATTATTGGTATTACAACAGCAATATTAGGGGCGTGGTATACGCTGGGCTGAGTCGTGATATTAGAAACGAATTGGCCTATGTGATTAATGGCAGGTTTCTCAAAAAAGATATTAAGAAAGATAAAATCACTGACCGGGAAATGGAAATTATCCGCATGACGGCCCAGGGAATGCTGCCTAAATCGATTGCCAGAATTGAAAATTGTAGTGTGAAGACAGTGTATACCCATCGGCGTAATGCTGAGGCCAAGCTGTACTCAAAAATATATAAGTTGGTTCCGTAAACTCCAGGCAAGTTAGTTTTAAAAAATGACTCACAGGGACATCATGTCCTCAATTTAACTCGGGAAGAAAAGCAATGAAAAAAAAGGTTCTGGCAATAGCTCTGGTAACGGTGTTTACCGGCATGGGTGTGGCGCAGGCTGCTGACGTAACAGCTCAGGCTGTAGCGACATGGTCGGCAACAGCCAAAAAAGACACCACCAGTAAACTGGTGGTGACGCCACTCGGTAGCCTGGCGTTCCAGTATGCCGAAGGCATTAAAGGCTTTAACTCACAGAAAGGTCTATTTGACGTGGCTATCGAGGGTGACTCAACGGCTACCGCCTTTAAACTGACCTCACGTCTTATCACCAACACCTTAACCCAGTTGGATACCTCAGGTTCCACACTGAATGTGGGCGTGGATTATAACGGCGCGGCAGTCGAAAAAACTGGCGATACCGTGATGATCGATACCGCCAACGGCGTACTGGGCGGCAACCTTAGCCCGCTGGCTAACGGTTACAATGCCAGCAATCGTACCACCGCACAGGATGGTTTCACCTTCTCCATCATCAGCGGTACCACCAATGGTACCACCGCAGTAACCGATTACAGCACTCTACCGGAAGGCATCTGGAGCGGCGACGTTAGCGTACAGTTCGACGCGACCTGGACCAGTTAATCTCTCTGATGTACCAGCAGGGGTAGCCCCCCTGCTTTATTCCTGGACGGAATTGTTATGAAAAAGCACCTTCTGCCTCTCGCTCTGCTGTTTGCCGGAATATCTCCGGCCCAGGCGCTGGATGTCGGCGATATATCATCGTTTATGAACAGTGACAGCAGCACGCTGAGCAAAACAATCAAAAACAGTACCGACACTGGTCGCCTCATCAATATCCGTCTCGAACGGCTCTCTTCACCGCTTGACGACGGGCAGGTTATCGCAATGGACAAGCCGGATGAGTTGCTACTCACTCCCGCCAGCTTGCTGCTACCCGCCCAAGCCAGCGAAGTGATCCGCTTCTTCTATAAGGGACCAGTAGATGAAAAAGAGCGCTACTACCGCATTGTCTGGTTTGATCAGGCCCTCAGTGATGCGCAGCGCGATAATGCCAACCGCAGCGCTGTAGCCACTGCTTCCGCCCGCATCGGCACCATTCTGGTCGTCGCCCCCCGCCAGGCGAACTACCGCTTTCAGTACGCCAACGGCTCCCTGACAAATACAGGAAATGCGACGCTGCGGATCCTCGCCTACGGCCCCTGCCTGAAAGCCGCCAATGGTAAGGAGTGTAAAGAGAACTACTACCTGATGCCGGGCAAGTCGCGTCGTTTTACCCGCGTGGACACTGCGGATAACAAAGGACGGGTTGCACTTTGGCAGGGTGATAAGTTCATTCCCGTGAAATAGATAGCTGTGCAGATGGATAACGACAATGCCTTTACGACGGTTCTCCCCAGGACTGAAAGCCCAGTTTGCCTTCGGCATGGTCTTTTTGTTCGTTCAGCCCGATGCCAGCGCTGCTGACATAAGCGCGCAGCAAATAGGTGGGGTGATTATTCCGCAGGCCTTCAGTCAGGCGCTTCAGGACGGCATGAGCATCCCGCTCTATATTCATCTCGCCGGTAGCCAGGGTCGCCAGGACGATCAGCGAATCGGCAGCGCTTTTATCTGGTTGGATGATGGACAGTTACGCATCCGGAAAATACAGCTGGAAGAGAGTGAAGATAACGCCAGTGTCAGCGAACAAACTCGACAGCAGCTGATGGATCTGGCGAACACCCCGTTCAATGAGGCCCTTACCATCCCCCTGACTGACAACGCGCAGTTGGATCTCAGCTTGCGCCAACTGCTGCTGCAGCTGGTGGTCAAGCGCGAAGCACTGGGCACCGTACTACGCTCACGTAGCGAAGACATCGGGCAATCCAGTGTTAACACCCTCAGCAGTAACCTGAGCTATAACTTCGGCATCTATAACAACCAGTTGCGTAACGGCGGGAACAATACATCCAGCTATCTGTCGCTAAATAACGTGACAGCACTGCGCGAACATCATGTGGTACTCGACGGCTCGCTGTATGGGATCGGTAGCGGTCAACAGGACAGTGAATTATATAAAGCGATGTATGAACGCGATTTTGCTGGTCACCGATTTGCCGGTGGAATGCTCGACACCTGGAACTTGCAGTCCTTAGGGCCGATGACCGCCATTTCAGCAGGGAAGATTTACGGCCTTTCCTGGGGAAACCAGGCCAGCTCCACCATCTTCGACAGCAGCCAGTCGGCCACGCCAGTGATCGCCTTTTTACCGGCGGCGGGCGAAGTACATCTCACCCGTGATGGGCGGCTACTAAGCGTTCAGAACTTCACCATGGGCAATCATGAAGTGGATACCCGGGGTCTACCGTACGGTATTTACGATGTGGAAGTTGAGGTCATCGTTAACGGTCGCGTGATTAGCAAACGCACCCAGCGGGTCAATAAGCTGTTTAGCCGGGGGCGCGGCGTCGGTGCGCCACTGGCGTGGCAAATATGGGGCGGTAACTTTCATATGGATCGCTGGTCGGAAAACGGGAAAAAGACGCGACCAGCTAAAGATAGCTGGCTAGCAGGTGCCTCGAGCTCCGGCTCACTGAGTACGCTTAGCTGGGCGGCAACGGGATATGGATACGATAATCAGGCCGTGGGTGAAACCCGTCTGACGCTGCCGCTTGGGGGGGCGATCAACGTTAACCTGCAAAATATGCTGGCCAGTGACAGCTCATGGAGCAGCATCGGCAGCATCAGCGCCACTCTACCGGGAGGCTTTAGTTCGCTATGGGTTAATCAGGAAAAAACCCGCATTGGCAATCAATTGCGACGTAGCGATGCCGACAACCGTGCAATCGGCGGCACACTCAACCTGAACTCACTGTGGTCGAAGCTGGGCACATTCAGCATCAGCTACAATGATGACCGCCGTTACAACAGCCATTATTACACGGCAGATTACTATCAAAATGTCTACAGCGGTACCTTTGGTTCGCTTGGCCTGCGAGCCGGTATTCAGCGCTATAACAACGGCGACAGCAACGCCAATACAGGGAAATATATCGCTCTCGATCTCTCGCTACCACTGGGCAACTGGTTTAGCGCAGGGATGACCCATCAAAACGGCTACACCATGGCAAACCTGTCAGCACGCAAACAGTTTGATGAAGGGACCATTCGCACTGTTGGTGCCAATCTGTCACGAGCCATCTCCGGCGATACCGGTGATGACAAAACCCTCAGCGGTGGGGCGTATGCACAGTTCGACGCTCGTTACGCCAGCGGAACGCTGAACGTCAATAGCGCGGCGGACGGCTACGTCAATACCAACTTGACCGCCAATGGCAGCGTCGGCTGGCAGGGTAAAAACATCGCTGCCAGCGGGCGGACTGATGGCAACGCTGGGGTGATATTCAACACCGGGCTGGAGGACGACGGTCAGATCAGCGCCAAAATCAACGGGCGGATTTTCCCGCTTAACGGCAAGCGTAACTATCTCCCGCTCTCTCCCTATGGAAGATATGAGGTGGAGTTACAGAACAGCAAAAACTCACTCGACAGCTACGATATCGTCAGCGGCCGCAAAAGCCATCTGACCCTCTATCCAGGCAATGTCGCCGTCATTGAGCCAGAGGTGAAGCAGATGGTTACCGTCTCCGGTCGTATCCGTGCAGAAGACGGCACACTGCTGGCTAACGCACGGATTAACAACCATATCGGCCGAACCCGAACCGATGAAAACGGCGAGTTTGTCATGGACGTGGATAAGAAATACCCCACTATCGATTTTCGCTACAGTGGCAATAAAACCTGCGAAGTGGCACTGGAACTCAACCAGGCGCGCGGTGCCGTCTGGGTCGGTGATGTGGTCTGCAGCGGCCTCTCATCGTGGGCGGCGGTGACGCAGACAGGAGAAGAGAATGAGAGTTAACCTACTGATAGCGATGATAATCTTTGCGCTATTCTGGCCAGCAACCGCGCTCAGAGCTGCAGTGAGCAAAACAATCTGGGCGGATGCACCGGCACGCGAGTTTGTGTTTGTCGAAAACAACTCAGACGACAACTTTTTCGTCACGCCTGGCGGGGCGCTGGATCCGCGCCTGACCGGTGCCAACCGCTGGACCGGTTTAAAATACACTGGCTCAGGAACCATCTATCAACAAAGCCTCGGCTACATTGATAACGGTTACAACACCGGCCTTTATACCAACTGGAAGTTTGATATGTGGCTGGAAAATTCGCCGGTTTCATCTCCTTTAACTGGCTTGCGCTGCATCAACTGGTACGCAGGGTGTAATATGACCACTAGTCTTATCCTGCCGCAAACCACCGACGCCAGTGGATTTTATGGCGCGACGGTGACCAGCGGCGGCGCGAAGTGGATGCACGGCATGTTGTCAGACGCGTTTTACCAGTATATGCAACAAATGCCCGTCGGCAGCAGCTTTACGATGACCATCAATGCCTGCCAAACCTCAGTGAACTATGACGCCAGCAGCGGCGCGCGCTGTAAGGATCAGGCCTCCGGCAACTGGTATGTTCGCAACGTCACCCATACGAAAGCAGCAAATTTGCGGTTGATAAATACCCACTCGCTGGCGGAGGTATTTATCAACAGCGACGGAGTACCGACTCTGGGCGAAGGGAACGCCGACTGCCGGACGCAAACCATCGGCAGCCGTTCAGGATTAAGTTGTAAGATGGTTAACTATACCCTGCAAACAAACGGGCTCAGCAACACCTCAATCCATATCTTCCCGGCGATCGCCAACTCGTCGTTGGCCTCGGCCGTCGGGGCGTACGATATGCAGTTCAGTCTGAATGGCAGTTCATGGAAACCGGTGAGCAATACCGCCTATTACTACACCTTCAACGAGATGAAGAGCGCAGACTCGATCTATGTTTTCTTCTCGAGCAACTTCTTTAAGCAGATGGTGAACCTGGGGATCAGCGATATCAACACCAAAGATCTATTCAACTTTCGCTTTCAGAACACCACATCACCGGAGTCTGGCTGGTATGAATTTTCTACCTCCAACACGCTGATTATCAAACCCCGTGATTTCAGCATCAGTATTATCTCCGATGAATATACTCAGACACCGTCGCGAGAGGGATATGTCGGCAGCGGCGAACCGGCACTCGATTTCGGCTATATCGTAACCACCAGCGGTAAAACAGCTGCCGACGAAGTGCTGATCAAGGTGACCGGACCCGCGCAGGTGATTGGCGGACGCTCCTATTGTGTCTTCAGCTCCGATGACGGTAAGGCGAAAGTACCGTTCCCGGCGACGCTTTCCTTTATTACCCGCAACGGAGCTACAAAAACCTACGATGCCGGGTGCGATGATAGCTGGCGGGATATGACCGATGCGCTGTGGCTAACCACACCGTGGACTGATATCTCTGGCGAAGTGGGGCAGATGGATAAGACCACTGTCAAATTTTCGATTCCAATGGATAACGCCATTTCGCTGCGGACGATAGATGATAACGGCTGGTTTGGCGAAGTTAGCGCTTCAGGAGAGATTCATGTTCAGGCGACATGGCGTAACATTAACTAAGGCCCTGCTGACAGTGGTCTGTATGCTGGCGACACCTTTGACACAGGCGATTTCGGTCGGCAATCTGACTTTTTCACTGCCGTCCGAGACTGACTTTGTCAGCAAACGTGTAGTGAATAACAACAAAAGCGCGCGGATATACCGTATTGCCATCAGTGCCATCGATAGTCCAGGCAGCAGTGAATTGCGCACTCGACCGGTGGATGGTGAACTGCTTTTCGCTCCCCGCCAGCTGGCGTTGCAGGCTGGTGAGAGCGAGTATTTTAAATTTTACTATCATGGTCCACAGGATAACCGCGAGCGCTACTACCGGGTCTCATTCCGCGAGGTCCCCACTCGCAACCAGACAAGACGCAGCCCAACCGGCGGTGAGGTCAGCACAGAGCCGGTGGTGGTGATGGATACCATTCTGGTAGTACGACCTCGTCAGGTTCAGTTTAAATGGTCCTTCGACCAGGTGACAGGAACGGTAAGTAACACCGGCAACACGTGGTTTAAGCTACTGATTAAACCAGGATGTGATTCGACCGAAGAGGAAGGCGACGCCTGGTATCTACGTCCGGGAGACGTAGTTCATCAGCCTGCGTTACGTCAACCGGGGAATCATTATCTGGTCTATAACGACAAATTCATTAAGATTAGCGATTCCTGTCCTGCTAAGCCCCCTTCGGCGGACTAAGACTTATCCATCGGACGAGGGAAGAATTCCACCTCAGAGACTCAAATAATCGTTTAAATGATGTGGAAGCGATCGTCAATGTCACCTGTAATGATGGGCTTTCTCATATGTACACCATAGTGTTCAGGAGACACGGAAAAGTGCCAGGCAGCCTGCTAACGAGTGGTTTCTTCACGAATTAGTACGTAAAATCGGTAACGGCTGGAAATCATTCAATACTCACACTATCGAAAGTTCCCCAGCCAACCGCGGTACGTTCTTACATACGATGTACCGCTGTTCTCTTTACGATTTATAGCTGTACTGGTGAATTATGAGCAATCTGAATCCATGCATGACGTGTGGTGCCTGTTGTGCATTTTTCCGCGTCTCTTTTTACTGGGCCGAAGCCGACGATGCTGGCGGTACCATTCCCGCCAGGCTCACTGAACAAATATCCCCTTTTCACCGATGCATGAGCGGTACCAATCAGAAAAACCCCCGATGTATTGCCCTTGCAGGAACACCGGGCAAAAATGCCTGCTGCACGATATATAAAAATCGATCGTCCACGTGCAGAGAATTCGCCATGTCTGGTGAGAACGGAGTCGTCAATGAGGCTTGCAATCGTGCAAGAGCTAAATACGGGCTGACACCGTTATAAATATGCAATAATTAATTGCACTGCCCCGCCAGCTATAATCGTGGGGCTTCGTTTTTCAGGGATAACAAAACCCGTAACTTCTTCCATCTGCCAGCAACAATGCCTCTTCCTCTATAGTGTTCTCCGGATCTACAGCATCCTGAAGTAGCGCGATGTACTCACTGGCTATCTGCATCAGAAAGTTAAAAACAATGTTTTTAACCTATAAAAATGGCGCTGTATTTGCGCCATTTTTATCATTCAATGCATTATCTGTTTGAGCCTAAAGGGATCTCAGGGTCTGGCTCATGAGTAATTCTGTTTCGTAAATCTCTGCGAATAATTTCAATGGACCAGAACCAGACTAAATGTCCAAAAATTTCAGAAACATTCTCATACCACGGGAGATCAAACAGAGGTGGCGTCAGTCCCATGAGAGGGAATGAAATCATATGAACAAAAAGTTGGGCTAAAGCACCTGCCAGTAAGCCCTGCCAGAGTTTAATTTTTGGAAATACTTCAGCGACCACACAATAACCGACAGCAAACACTATCGAAAAGATAATGTGCGTAACACCAACCCAGTTAAAGACATGCCCGGCAAAGGTATAAACAGCCGCATTGGGATCTGTCAGCCCCAGCCAATCCCGAAGAAAAATATACGGAGGATTGAGAAAGTTACGGGAGCAATCAATTTGGCCTGCAGCCCTGATTAATGATTCCGGGCCACACGCTGCATTAAACATATCCACCGGGCTACGTGGCGGCAATGGAACTTCAGCCCCCCACTTCACAAATGCGGAAACAACGCCAGCAATTAGCCCAATGAATGCAGCAAGACCATAACGTCTGCGGTTCGGTGGAGTTTGTTCAAATATATTCATATTTACCCTGTTTGTTTCATTATGTTGTACACCTCTTCAGGAGTATTCATAAAACAAGATAAATGTAAAGAACTGTATTGTTTTGTATAACCACATGGTTACCTAATCGCCAATTAATATAAGCTCCATTATTTCTCCATATTTTTTTGTTATAAGTGACAAGGATTTGCAGGGTGATGCAGAGCTGACAATCACAGGTTTCCTTATCGGTTTTTGCATCGCACAACTAAAGCAATAAACTAGCTCCCGTCATCGGCGAATATGAATTAATTAGCCGGGCTCATAGCTGCATTCGCGTTTTAAGAATAATCCTCCTGCTCTCACCGACTATGCTTAACGTTTAAAAAAGCATCAACACTCTCGCAACGCACTCTTATTTTCCCCTTTAGAATACCGGAGGCCTGGTATGAGCAACCAAGGCGAATACCCCGAAGATAATCGGGTTGGGAAGCACGAGCCGCATGATTTTAGTTTGACCCGTCGCGATCTGATTAAAGTGAGCGCCGCAACGGCGGCGACCGCCGTGGTTTATCCTCATTCTACGCTTGCGGCAAGCGTTCCGGCAGCTACACCCGCGCCAGAGATAATGCCCCTGACACTTAAGGTGAACGGCAAAACCGAGCAGCTTGAGGTGGATACCCGAACCACGCTACTGGACGCTTTGCGTGAAAATCTGCATCTGATCGGTACCAAGAAAGGTTGCGATCACGGACAGTGCGGAGCCTGTACCGTACTGGTCAATGGTCGCAGGCTTAATGCCTGCCTGACGCTGGCAGTCATGCATCAGGGGGCCGAGATCACCACCATTGAAGGCCTGGGTTCACCAGAGAATCTTCACCCCATGCAGGCGGCCTTTATCAAGCATGATGGCTTCCAGTGCGGCTACTGCACCTCCGGGCAAATTTGCTCATCAGTAGCGGTGCTAAAAGAGATTCAGGACGGCATTCCCAGTCACGTCACGGTCGATTTGGTTTCCCCTCCAGAAAGAACTGCCGATGAGATCCGTGAACGTATGAGCGGCAACATCTGTCGCTGTGGTGCATACGCTAACATCCTTGCCGCCATTGAAGACGCTGCGGGGGAGATAAAATCATGAAGGCGTTTACCTATGAACGTGTGAACACCCCTGCCGAGGCGGCACTTAGCGCTCAGCGCGTACCCGGCGCAAAATTTATCGCTGGCGGGACCAATCTGCTGGACCTGATGAAGCTGGAAATTGAAACGCCAACCCACCTTATCGATGTGAACGGGCTCGGGCTCGATAAGATTGAAGTGACCGACGCGGGTGGGCTGCGCATCGGCGCACTGGTACGGAACACCGACCTGGCGGCTCACGAGCGCGTGCGTCGTGATTACGCGGTACTCTCCCGCGCTCTGCTCGCTGGCGCGTCTGGTCAGTTACGTAATCAGGCAACCACCGCAGGTAATCTGCTCCAGCGCACGCGCTGCCCCTATTTTTACGACACCAATCAGCCCTGCAATAAGCGCCTGCCCGGGAGCGGCTGCGCGGCACTTGAAGGCTTTAGCCGTCAGCACGCGGTGGTAGGCGTAAGCGAAGCCTGCATTGCCACCCATCCGAGCGATATGGCGGTCGCAATGCGGTTGCTGGATGCGGTGGTGGAAACCATCACGCCGGAGGGAAAAACTCGCAGTATCACACTGGCTGATTTTTATCACCCACCGGGGAAAACGCCGCACATTGAAACCGCCCTGCTTCCCGGTGAGCTTATCGTTGCGGTGACGTTACCTCCGCCGCTCGGCGGAAAACATATCTACCGCAAGGTGCGCGATCGCGCCTCCTACGCCTTTGCCCTGGTATCGGTCGCGGCGATTATTCAGCCTGACGGCAGCGGGCGCGTCGCGCTGGGCGGAGTAGCACATAAGCCCTGGCGCATTGAGGCTGCGGATGCTCAGCTATCCCAGGGGGCGCAGGCCGTGTATGACGCGCTGTTCGCCAGCGCCCATCCCACCGCTGAAAATACCTTTAAACTCCTGTTGGCGAAGCGAACGCTTGCCTCCGTACTGGCTGAAGCGAGGGCACAGGCATGAAATTTGATAAACCCGCAGGGGAAAACCCGATCGATCAGCTGAAGGTTGTCGGTCGTCCCCATGACCGCATCGACGGACCGCTGAAAACTACCGGCACGGCACGCTACGCCTACGAATGGCATGAAGAAGCCCCCAACGCCGCCTATGGCTATATCGTCGGTTCCGCCATTGCCAAAGGACGCCTCACCGCCCTTGATACGGACGCCGCGCAAAAAGCGCCGGGCGTACTGGCTGTCATTACCGCCAGTAACGCTGGGGCACTCGGCAAAGGCGACAAAAACACCGCCAGGCTGTTAGGCGGCCCCACTATTGAGCACTATCATCAGGCCATTGCGCTGGTAGTGGCCGAGACCTTCGAACAGGCGCGAGCGGCGGCCTCGCTGGTGCAGGCGCACTATCGCCGTAATAAAGGAGCTTACTCCCTGGCGGACGAGAAACAGGCCGTCAGTCAGCCGCCGGAAGACACGCCCGATAAAAACGTTGGTGACTTTGACGGGGCTTTCACCTCCGCTGCGGTGAAAATTGATGCTACATACACGACCCCGGACCAGAGCCATATGGCGATGGAGCCGCATGCCTCGATGGCCGTCTGGGATGGAAATAAGCTTACCCTCTGGACCTCAAATCAGATGATTGACTGGTGCCGCACCGATCTGGCAAAAACGCTGAAAGTGCCCGTGGAGAATGTGCGTATTATCTCCCCGTATATCGGCGGAGGGTTTGGCGGCAAGCTATTCCTGAGAAGCGATGCGCTGCTGGCGGCCCTCGCCGCCCGTGCGGTGAAACGTCCGGTTAAAGTGATGCTCCCCCGCCCCACTATTCCCAATAACACCACGCACCGCCCCGCCACCCTTCAGCACCTGCGTATCGGTGCCGACCAGAGCGGGAAAATCACCGCTATCTCACATGAAAGCTGGTCCGGAAACCTGCCCGGCGGCACGCCGGAAACGGCGGTACAGCAAAGCGAATTACTCTACGCAGGGGCAAACCGTCATACCGGCCTGCGGCTCGCCGCGCTTGATTTGCCGGAAGGGAACGCCATGCGTGCGCCCGGCGAAGCCCCCGGTCTGATGGCGCTCGAAATCGCGATCGACGAACTGGCGGAAAAAGCGGGCATCGATCCCGTCGAGTTTCGCATCCTGAATGACACTCAGGTTGACCCCGCCGACCCGACGCGCCGCTTCTCTCGCCGTCAGCTTATCGAGTGCTTGCGCACCGGAGCGGATAAATTTGGCTGGAAGCAGCGCAACGCCACACCCGGACAGGTGCGCGACGGGGAGTGGCTAGTCGGCCACGGTGTTGCGGCGGGCTTTCGCAATAATCTGCTGGAAAAATCGGGTGCTCGGGTTCACCTCGAACAAAATGGCACCGTTACCGTAGAAACGGACATGACCGACATTGGCACCGGCAGCTACACCATTCTGGCCCAGACGGCAGCGGAAATGCTTGGCGTACCGCTGGAGCAGGTTGCGGTTCACCTCGGCGATTCCAGTTTCCCGGTTTCTGCGGGTTCTGGTGGACAATGGGGCGCGAATACCTCCACCTCCGGCGTTTACGCCGCCTGTGTGAAACTTCGCGAAATGATTGCCTCGGCGGTCGGGTTTGATCCTGAGCAGTCGCGGTTTGCCGACGGCAAGATTACCAACGGTACCCGAAGCGCCACGCTACATGAGGCCACCGCAGGCGGCAGACTGACAGCGGAAGAGAGCATTGAGTTCGGCACTCTCAGCAAGGAGTACCAGCAATCGACCTTTGCCGGGCATTTTGTGGAGGTCGGCGTGCATAGCGCGACGGGAGAAGTTCGGGTCCGGCGTATGCTCGCCGTGTGCGCAGCGGGGCGCATTCTGAATCCGAAAACTGCACGCAGCCAGGTCATTGGCGCGATGACTATGGGCATGGGCGCGGCACTGATGGAGGAGCTGGCGGTAGATGACCGTTTGGGCTACTTCGTTAATCACGATATGGCGGGGTATGAGGTGCCGGTTCATGCGGATATCCCAAAACAGGAGGTGATTTTCCTGGATGATACCGACCCCATCTCCTCCCCGATGAAGGCCAAAGGTGTCGGTGAGCTGGGCCTGTGCGGCGTGAGCGCGGCTATCGCCAACGCGGTGTATAACGCCACCGGTATTCGGGTACGGGATTATCCCATCACTCTGGATAAGCTGCTCGATAAACTGCCGGATGTGGTTTAAGGAGGAACAATGTCATACTCGCTTTTTGACAAAGACGAGCACTGGCATAAGCCAGAGCAGGCGTTTCTCACCGATGACCACCGGACCATTCTGCGCTTCGCCGTAGAGGCGCTAATGTCCTGTAAAGGAGCGGTGCTGGTGACGCTGGTGAAGATACGCGGCGGCGCGGCGCGCCCGCTCGGAGCACAGATGGTGGTGCGCGAAGATGGTCGTTACTGCGGTTTTGTCTCTGGCGGCTGCGTGGAGGCCGCTGCCGCTTTTGAAGCGCTGGAGGTGATGGGCTCAGGCTGCGATCGCGAAATTCGCTATGGCGAAGGTTCGCCGTGGTTTGACATCGTTCTGCCCTGCGGCGGTGGGATCACGCTGACGCTCCATAAACTACGCTCGGCACAGCCTCTGCTCGCCGTGCTGAACCGCCTGGAACAGAGAAAACCGGCGGGTCTGCGCTACGATCCGCAAGCTCAATCGCTGGTGTGCCTGCCCACGCAAACCCGAACGGGCTGGAATCTCAATGGCTTTGAGGTGGGGTTCAGGCCATGCGTCAGGCTGATGATTTACGGACGTTCTCTTGAGGCGCAGGCAACCGCGAGTCTTGCAGCAGCCACAGGCTATGACAGCCATATCTTCGATCTTTTTCCGGCCTCAACCAGCGCTCAGATCGATACCGATACGGCGGTCATTTTGCTGTGCCATGATCTCAACCGGGAGCTGCCAGTGTTGCAGGCCGCGCGAGAGGCAAAACCCTTTTATCTCGGCGCATTGGGCAGCTATCGAACCCACACGTTACGTCTGCAAAAGCTCCACGAGCTAGGATGGTCCAGGGAGGAGACAGCGCAAATCCGGGCACCCATCGGGATATTCCCCAAAGCCCGGGATGCGCATACTCTGGCACTCTCCGTGCTGGCAGAAGTCGCTTCTGTACGTCTCCATCAGGAGGAGGATTCATGCCTGCCCCCGTCGTCGTGATCCTTGCGGCCGGGCGTGGAGAGCGCTTTCTCGCCTCTGGGGGAAATACCATAAATTAAGAGAAAAATCTGCAGTAGCCGTTTTAGAAAATCACCTAAATCGTTTAAAAGAGCGCCCAACCCATAGTGGGCGCTCATCGCCTTGTGTAACTTATTCAGCAACGCGCGCCCTCGCCGGACTAAAGCGCACCGGCCTTCTGGCGTGCGGTAACAAAGGTCAGTACGCCAGCGCAAAGGAGCAGCACGCTACTCATAGCAAACGTGCTCTGCCAGCCAAGGCGGTCAAACACAATGCCTCCTGCCGTTGATCCAAGGGCGATGGCGAGCTGAATCACCGCGACCATGAGCCCGCCTCCGGCTTCGGCGTTGTCAGGCAACGTACGCGCAATCCATGTCCACCATCCGGTTGGCGCGGCGGTGGCCAGCATGCCCCAGAGTCCTAACAGCAGCGAGACCGTCCAGACGTGATGCCCGATAAGCATCAGACCGATAGCAATGACGGCCATAAGTCCGGGTATGGCCATCAGCGTGGGGTAGAATTTTCTGTTGAGAAATGCCGAAACAACCAGCGTGCCAATAAAACCGGCCACGCCGATAATCAGCAAAATCAACGACAAGCCTGAGGAATTAACCCGTGTCACCGACTCCAGAAACGGGCGCACATAGGTGAATAGCGCAAACTGCCCCATGAAAAACAGGCCACAAGCTATCATGCCGACCACAACCATGCGGCGGCTAAATAAGCGGAATACCGTGCCAAATGACGTGTGGCTTTTATTCGCATCCATACTGGGCAGGCTGATGCACTGCCAGATAAAGGCGACAACCGCCATGGGCACCAGGCACAAGAAAGCGCCTCGCCATCCGACCGTAGCCCCCAGATAGCTTCCCAGCGGTGCGGCCACGACCGTCGCCAGCGCATTACCGGCATTGAAAATCGCCAGCGCACGCGTGACCTGTTGCTGCGGCACCAGACGAATCGCCGTTGCCGCAGACATCGACCAGAATCCGCCAATCGCCACACCAATCATCGCGCGACCGATCATATACATCAGATAACTGGAAGCCAGCGCAATAATAAGCCCCGATACGGCCATCAGAACCGTCATTCCCAGCAGCAGGAATTTACGATTCATCTTTCCTGCTAGCGTTGAAAGCGTCAGGCTGGTCAGAACCGCCAGCGCGCCGGAGATAGCAATCCCCTGCCCTGCCAGCCCCTCCGTCACGCCTAAATCGCGGGTAATCGGCGTGAGCAGGCTGACGGGCATAAATTCAGAAGCAATCAGCACAAACACGCACAGGGTCATGGCAAAAATACCGCCCCAGTATGCGCGCTGATGATGAGGTGATGGTGTTTGGTTTAGCGTCGACATAGTGAAATTTCACGAAGGCCAGGATAAAAGCCACCAGCCTATGGCCGGTGGCTTTGCATCAATTCAGGAGAGGTTTTATTTCAGTTTGGTCTGGAAAAATTGTTCGAACTTCGCGAAAGGTATTTTTCCGGCCACGTTATCGTACAGGTCCACGTGATTTGCCCCTGGTACCACCACCAGCTCTTTATCTTTACTGCCAACCGCCTTGTAAGCATCTTCAGCAAAATAGCGTGAATGTGCTTTCTCACCGGTCACAATCAGCGTCGGAATGGTGATTTCACTGGCGTAACTCAACAGCGGCATATTCATAAATGACAGCGGCATCGTTGCCGTCCACGCCCCGGTAGAGTTAACGGAACGTTCGTGGAAGCCGCGCGGCATGCGATAGTAGTCAAAGAACTCTTTCAGTACCGAATGAGGATTTGCCGGCAGCGTTTCTGGCAGAATGCGCTCGCCCGCACTGACCTTGCCATTGCTATCGACATTAATATCATGACCACCGTGAGCGAACGTTCCGCTCTGCGCATCCTTCCAGCGCTGTTCATTCAGATATTGCAGAACAGCACGACGGTCGGCGGTAGAATAACGGTCTTCGCCATCCCCCACACCATGGCCCATCGCCCGGCTCATGTCATACATCACGCTGGTAGCAACCGCTTTAACGCGGGTATCCATCGCCACGTCGTTCAGCGCCATGCCGCCCCAGCCACAAATACCGAGCAGCCCGATACGGTTGCGATCTACCTCTTTTTGCAGCCCTAAGAAATCCACCGCCGCGCTGAAATCTTCAGTGTTGATATCCGGTGAGGCGACGTTTCGCGGATAGCCGCCGCTTTCCCCGGTGTAAGAAGAATCGAACGCCAGGGTAACAAACCCTCGTTCCGCCAGCGTCTGCGCATACAAGCCGCTGGATTGCTCTTTCACCGCGCCAAATGGCCCACTGACCGCAATCGCCGCCAGCTTGCGATCGCCACGGTCTTTAGGCAGGTAAAGATCGCCCACTAAGGTGATGCCATATCGGTTCGGGAACGAGACTTTACGGTGATCGACTTTCTGGCTCTCGGCGAACGTTTTATCCCATTTATCTGTCATGGACACAGGGGCATTAGGATTGGTTGAATCAGCATAACTCATTGTCGTGACTCCACTTAATGATGCGAAAAGCAGCATGGTCGGCATCGCGGTTTTTAGCGTTCGGGTGAAGGCTTTCATAAAAATCCCCATAAAAAACAACAGAGAGATACAGGTTTCCGACGGACAACACTGCGGTGCTTTACTTTGATGGGGTCATTATAGTGAGCAGAATTAGTGCTGATTAGGGGGCGATTAATGCTAAGATTAATACCATATTGTTATAAATTAATGCGGAGATTGCCGGCATGAAGGGGGGGATGTTTCAATGGCGAAAAGGGAGAACTACAACGAGCTGTACCTGTTTATGCAGGTGGTGCGGGAAGGCAGCTTTACCGCAGCGGCTCAGCGGCTGGGTCTTGCTCAGTCAGGAGTCAGCCGTTCTGTTCGCGAGCTTGAAGAAAGGCTCGGCGTCCAGCTGCTGGTGCGCACCACGCGTAAACTGTCGCTGACGCAAGCAGGCGAGCAGCTCTACCAGAAGACGGCATCTGGATTTGAAATGTTAGATCTTGGGCTTGCCACACTGGCGCACTATCGAGAGACGCCCTCCGGCACGGTGCGTATCAATGCCAGCCAGCACGCGATTGATAAATGCCTGCTGCCAAAGCTGGCGGTATTTAAACAGCGATATCCTGATATCCGGCTTGAACTGATAAATGAGAGCCGGTTCGTCGATATCATCGAGGAAAGATTCGATGCTGGTGTCCGCCTGGGGCCTGAAGTCGGTCAGGGTATGGTCGCGGTACGCATCACGCCCGATATGGAGATGGCAATTGTGGGGACTCCGGAACATTTTCGTCGCTATGGTTTTCCGCAAACCCCGGCGGATTTAAAGGCGCATCCCTGTATCGCCTATCAGTTTGCCGACGGCAGCGTATACCAGTGGGAACTCAATCAGGATGATAAAAAAATCACTCATCGCCCTGAAGGGCAATGGGCCCTATCCGACAGCTATATGGAAGCAGAAGCCGCCCGACTGGGCCTCGGATTAGCCTATGTCCCTGTTGAATTGGTCGCCGATGATTTAGAACACGGTAAGCTTATCAGGGTATTACAGCGTTACAGCCTGCGAATGGAAGGATTATTTCTCTATTATCCCCATCGCAACGTCTCTCCCGCCCTGCGGATGGTCATTGATACATTGAAAATCTGAACGTTAACAACGACCTACTCTTCACTGTGCAATATTGTGTCAGGTAGTCATTCTGCGTTCAATTCCAGGGGCCGCTTTGAGCGAGAAAGAGCGGTCTTATCTGTACAAGGGGACTATCCAGTAATGGAGATCACCCATAAGAAAAAAGTACCTGGCTCCCTCGACAACCTTCATCCGGGAATTTAGCCTCAATCAACATTTTTATATCTGTCAGGTTACTTCATTATGAAAACCGATCAATATCGTTGTTTTTGTTGCAATAGTAGAATACGCGTATTTATTCCTCCATCTCTATTAATAACGGCAATAAACCGTTCACTTCACTGATATTTAAAATATGCATCCTTTTCCTGCTTTTCAAGTTGTTCAGCGGCGTAAGAAAACGTATTAAATATGAATTCGACGATTTAACCATTTCTGTCTGATTGGTAATCATCTGTGATTAATGCTGGTCTATTGATTACGCCAGCATTAACCGCTTAGGGATGTATTCTTCCTGATCATATACATCCCTCGAAAAAGAGAGAAAATAAAACTGTGTCCAATATTACTCTACCACTCCAGACCGAAGTATCGGTAGAATTAGCAGAACGACTGGTACAATAGATTGGGATAGCGTCATTTGTCAGGTATTCCATTGCCTGACAAATGACAATTTTGAGTCAATAGACGTGCTTCTTGATCATGTCTTACAAATTATACCATGAGCCTTATGAAGCATCATTTTTACTGACTGGTGTTAACTTTGCTATCATATAAACTCTGTTCTTAAAAAACGCGCCCAGAATTTTATATGATTTCCCTTGTTTTTCTGCCTGTAAAGAAATTTCTTTTTCAGTGCTGTTAATGGTTGAACCGACGGCAGTAATCGTTTTGGCGACGCTACTGAATGATAATAAAGACAGTGTAACCACAACAATTAAAGAACAGATAGTATTCACGTTAATTCTCCTGACAATTGAGAGGGTGAGTTTTATATACATAGGTATTAAACATGAGTCATATTTACTCCAAGAGAAAATACTCCTTCTGTAATTAAACCTTCATCTCATTCGGGGTGAGCAATACATAATGCATCTTGCTATGCAAAACAGGTGGATATAAATTTTCCTCCCGACCTATTTAATAAAACGTGAATATAAAAGTTATTCTTCAGTTTGCAGATGCAGTAGGTCTGATGGTAATTTCGGTTGTATCAACGCTTTCGGGAGATTCAATAATATGCCTTACAGCACGGGCAATATCCGCGGGTTGAAGTGCAACAGAACGGTAGGCGTTCATTGACTTCATGGTTTCCACATGGGTAATGGTTGAAGCCAGTTCACTTTCTACAACCCCAGGATTTACGCAGGTCACACGGATTTTCAAGCTTTCCTGCCGTAAGCCATCAGAAATAACCCGTACTGCAAATTTTGATGCGCAATAGACTGCGCCTGTGGGCACAACAGAAAGGGCACCAATAGAACCAAGATTGATTATCTGACCGGAACCCTGTGCTTCCATCACCGGAAGTACAGCGCCAATTCCCCAAAGTACGCCTTTGATATTCACGTCAATAGTGAGCTCCCATTCATTTTGTTTTCCTGCTGCAAGCGGTGAAAGCGGCATAACGCCCGCATTATTGATAAGAACATCAACCCGCCCCCAGCTATCCAGCGCTGCTTGCACGAAATCTGCCATGGACTGTCGGTCTGTGACATCCAACTCCCGCGCTTTAGCAATTCCTCCTGCGCGGCAGATTTCTTTTGCAATGGCTTCGATACGCTCAAGTCTGCGTGCTCCCAGTAAAACCTTTGCACCTGTCGTTCCCAGCTCTCTGGCAATACCTTCCCCAATACCACTTGATGCGCCGGTGATTAATATGACCTTATCCATTACGTTCTCCTTCAAATGTGTTCGGAGAGATAATAGAACTTTATGATTGGTTCCAGTATCCTGCTTTCAATGTACTCAATGGTTAGCGGCATTAAACAATGAAAATCGATCTTAATCTTTTACCCATTTTTATCGCGGTAGCAGAAGAGAGTAATTTCAGTAAAGCCGCCGCACGACTGGGCGTTACCCGTTCAGCGGTCAGTCAGGGAATAAGACGTCTTGAAGATGCATTCGGGACAATGCTTGTAATGCGGACCACGCGCTCAGTTAATTTGACGGAAACGGGAGAACGGCTGCATAAATCGTTGTCATTACCTTTATCCGGTATTGAGGCAGCGTTCGAAGAGATGGTCTCTGACCATGTACCACGTGGACATCTCAGAATCGCGGTGACGTCGATAGCAGAAGAATTTCTTTCAGGTCCGCTAATCGCTTCGTTTGCAGCTGCCAATCCAGCCGTTACGCTTGATATTGTTGTCACGGATGAGGAATTCGATATCGTTGCCGCAGGTTACGATGCTGGCGTAAGGCTCGGAGAGGTCATTGAAAAAGACATGATTGCTGTTCCCCTTACCGGTAAGCAGCGTGAAATGGTCGTTGCCTCTCCCTCCTATCTCGCAGCCAACAGCACACCTGTTCATCCGCGCGAACTTGTGAATCATAAGTGTATCGGCTGGCGTCAGTCCCCGGAGGTTGCGCCTTATCGCTGGCCATTTGAAGAAAACGGTAGAGCTTTCGACCTTGCGATTGAACCGCAGATTACGACGAATGATCTGCGTCTGATGTTGAGGCTGGCTCTTGCCGGCGGAGGAATAACAATTGCCACTCAGGAAACGTTCAGGCCATATATTGAAAGCGGTAAGCTTGTATCGCTGCTTGATGACTTTCTTCCACAATTTCCGGGCTTCTATCTGTATTTCCCACAGCGTCGCAATATTGCACCAAAGCTCCGCGCCCTGATTGACCACGTCAAGGAATGGCGGCAGCAATTGGCTTAAATGTCTGCACCTGCACTGCCTGATGTCAGAACAGTATTTTGAGAAATTGCCAGGGTTACAATGGCACAAATACGGCACAGGAGGAAAACGTGGTGTAATTGAATGTGAGGTAACTTATTGATTTAAATGGTGCCGATAATAGGAACAAAAAACAACCACAATCAATTGAAATAAAACGACTTTCTATGTTGAATTTATTCACATGCCCCCAAATGTGCCCCTACTTAGTCCATGCCTAAATGGTAGGGGCATAGCTTATTTAGGTTTATTTTTCTGCTCAAGTGTCAGCCAAACCTTAATGTTACAGCGTATAAGTATCAGGCAGTTAAGGAGGAAGAGGACTGTCAAAAGAGCAAGGTACATACAAAATAGAGCTGTATATGAGTTATCATAAAAGCCAAGTGTAAACTGTATAACAGCTGTAATAATCGATAACCATATCGAAACGTTAAGGAAGACAGATAGAACATTCAAAGGAGCATAGTATTCAGATGCCTTAATCATATCATCAGTAAAATTTCTAATCTCCTGACTTTTGAAATCTATATAATTCTTTTTATATGCTTCCGAATCAAAAAGTTTATCTTTAAGATTTACTATAACAAAAGTGTGCAATGA
>NZ_JABWMS020000078.1:0-20284 GCF_013369155.2 Escherichia sp. 94.0001
CCTGTTTACCTCTTTCTCAGGGAGTTTAGTCTCCAGGATTCCCGGGGCGGTTCAGGTTGATAATTTGTCGGGTGTCTCCGGGGTTACAGGGTTGACCGGTACCGGTATCGACACAGAGAGCACACAGCACCGATGACATGAAATTCTTTTCCGGCGTAATAGGCTTTTTAGCGCCGTACATCACGTCAAAAAGGTTACGGGTGTATTCCGGATCATTGCTCAGAATAATACCGACAGCTTCGTCTTTTCTTTCCGGAGGAAGACTGTCGCGAATAAGCTGAACCAGTCCCTGAGCACTGTATCCCTTATCGATATAGGCAATGAAGGGCAGGTTTTTCTGAGCAGATGATATCTGTATTTCCGACAACGTATTAATCAGAACTGATTTACCCAGTCCCGGATCGCCTGGTGCCAGTTCTGTATGTTTATTTTGTTGGGATGACGCCAGACCAACCTCAAATGCGGAACCGTCTTCTGTATGTAACATCAGATTCCCTTTGCCTCGCCAGACAGAGCCTGCCCTGTTAAGCGGGAAAAGCGAGATGGCATGTGACAACGGGGGATACAGGGGAACCGGGCCGGAGCCTCCGGACGCCGCGAGAATGGTATTCACCCAGGCGCGTCGGGGATCGCCAAATGTTGTCGTGGTGCCACATACGCCCCAGCCTTCAATGGCCGATTTCAGAATGGCCTGGTTTCGTGCGCATATTTCACGTGTTTTTCCCCACGTGGAGGCCATGATGGTCATTATGCAGACAGGTTCTTTTTCATCCGTTGCCGCCAGAGTCATAACGGATTCATACATTGGACGAACGGCAGAAATGAAGCTGCTGTAAGTCAGAAGCGTTTTCTTCAGATTAAGAGCCTTCATCCCGCCGGGCATCAGATCCATTCTGATGCGCCAGGGGACTGCGCGGGGGACGGCACGGACCAGTTCGTTAAACGTCTGCAGATTTTGCGGAGGTAAAGTAATCGATACCATTCCGTGCCAGAGTCCGCCCGCCTGAACCAGGTTGCCCTGTGTGGTCACCTGCGTGTTGAATAACTGCAAATGCAATGAAGGAGCATGTAGTACGGATTCATCGTCAGTCCAGCGATATCCCGCTGGCTGGGCATCTTCAGGCAGGTGGGGTTGCCAGTTACGCGGTGTGCTGTACCGTTCTGTCTGACGACGTATTTCACGCCCGACCTCGTGTATATCCAGTAGCCGGAGAATCAGGCCATCAGATGAATGTCTCAGTGCCTGTTCCACATTATCAAGAAAAGCTTCGTGGCGGATTTTCAGTGCAGATAAGGTCCACTGCCAGGGGGACTGGGCAAAGCGTGCTTTCGGTACCCGTTCAGCCAGTCTTCTGACAAGCTCATCATGGGCGGTGCGATCGCTGTTGCTGATAAGGTCGGGTCCACTCCAGATCGCCAGCCAGCAGCGCTCCCGGACCAGCCATGGGGACAGTGTTGTGACTTTCTCATCGACCACATCCTGTAACTGGATACCTGTATTAGCCAGTGAGCGTTTTTGTGGGGCGACCATGTCTTCGATTTCTTCTTTCCCCATTTCAGGGTCACGCTCGAAAACGCAGCTGATTTTATGACCGCTGTTTTTATATGCCGTATTCAGGCTGTCACTCATGCTGGTGATCAGCGATTCCAGTGAACCTGGGCCAGTCTGGTCGGATGCTTCATCCATTTCCCTGAAAGCACCGCTGACTTCAAAGACAGAGAGATATTCTCCACGCTTTGTGGCTGCAATATAGGGCGAATTAAGCCATGGGCGACGTTCACGATCCTGTCTGTCCAGACCAATTACAGTACGTAAATCGCAATACTCAACAAAACTGCTTGCGACAGAGAAACGGGATAGCGTGTTCAGACAGTCTTCGATAGTGAAGATGAAACGGTTTATGTTCATAGGTGAGGGAACTCCGGACTTACAGGAGGGAGGTTTGTGCAGTTTGATTTTTTTAATGCCACCCCGCGCTGGAGTGGCATGAAGAAAAATCAATCAACGTATTCTTTTTTGATGAATGAATCTGGTGTCAGAATCAGGGCAATCCCGTTCATTTTTTCACGCAGGGGCGAACGACCAGAAGGTGGATAGCGACGAAAAACGTCAGCGAAATCGGCCGGGCGGAAACTGCGGAATTTATCCTCAACCGCCAGTCTGTTTTGCATCAGTGCAGAGAGCGCTTCCCGTCCCCGCCGGACCCGGAACTTATCATTACTGAAAACTTCCTGTAATGAACGACGGTTAAGGGCCACGACCGTGGATGGATGAAGGTCGGGTAGCCACACCATAACGCCCTGTGCTGCGGCATAACCATTCAGTGAATGCCAGGCGTGGCAGAAAGCACATAAGCTGTAAGGCGGGCCGTCTTCATGAAACAGTTCCTGCTCTTTCTCTGACAACGACTCTGTACTGGTGATTTCAGCTTTCTGTACATGGCGGAGTGAAAGACGTCTGGCAGACAGACGGGCCTGCTCAAGCGCCCGTTCAGCGGCTTTTACTGCCGTGTTGTACTTTTCCTTTTCGCCGGTTGCGACTGGTTCACCACGCTTTTTTAACTTATCCAGATGTTCTGTGGCTTTATTAAGACGAACTCGTGTGTCACTGATTGTGTCGGTAAGCTGTCTGAGTGGCCATGAGTCATCCAGTCTGAAACGGTGCCTGACGTTTTGCCGGCAGCAGATACATCGACCGGGCGTTGTTAATTCCGGTTCCGGTAACAGTGGCTCCTGTGTATGAACCACATCAATTTCTGGAAAGGGATACAACCACAAGTCTTTAATGCTGTGTTGCATGAGCAGGCTCCGTACTGGTGTAACGTTTCACGGCTTCCAGAATGATGTTTGCGATTTCATCGGAACAGCATTCTGCAAAAATGAATTCCTGATCGTCCCGACTGTCGTGGGCAATCACATTGCCGTTTTCTGTTCGTCGTAACGTTATGTGCTCCGGGCTCCAGGCAGACATATGTGCCTCCTTGTATTGCCGAACAGGAAGGGCACCGGATAAATGCCAGTGCCCTGGACAAGATTAGCCAATGGAAATTGAGGAAATCCCCAACTGTTTCTGGCTGCGACTCATCATTTCAGGTCCGGCGACAAGTACCGCCCCAATGACGATAGATACAATGCAACTAGCCAGTCCCATCCCCCCTTGTTTCCCAACTTTTTTCAGGCCAATCAGGCCCCCGAGAAACAGAATTACGCCGATGAACTGCGCAATAGTCAGTGATGATGACTGTGCTGTTTTGGCACCTTGTTCGACATTGCGAACCATATCGGCAAGATCTCCATCGGCAAGAACGGCTTTGGGCAGCAACATCATGGGAATGAGCAGCAGGAACTTAGTCAGTTTGCTCCGGCATGACATTACAAACAGTTGTGCGTGGATAAATGCGGCGTACAGACGGGCCGCTACGACACGAATACGTGACATAGTTTCTCCTTAAATGGATATATCAGTGGTTTATATGAAGGTGAAAAAAATCAGAAGACGATTCCAATGCTTGCCAGCAGGGCATTGAGGACACGATCGATAAAGACCAGCAGGACGCCGGCAATAAATTTGACGTTTCCCTTACTGACGGATTCACTGGCACTCAGTGCGGTATGTCCATCGAGTCCGGCCTTGCGCCAGATGGATATCCCGTTCATTACAAATCCAACACCGGCCAGCTTGGCCAGCGACAGAACTGCATTTGCTGCGCCAGCAGCAGCGCCAAACGTCTGAGGTTGTACATATGCAATCGGGCCAAATGAGTCAGCCCTGAATCCCATTTGTACGCCTCCGGCGTTAATCATTGCCGGGAGTGATACGAGCATGCAGCTGGTTAACATCCCCGCAATAAATTTTCCGGGAGACATTTTTACCGGACCGGCTGAACGGGCGCGGGCAAACAGGGTAATCATGCTGATCACCCCGATGAATTCTCCCCAGGTAAACAGGAAATCCATTCCGGCACTGAAAATACTGCTGGCAAAGTTCTCAATGGCGGTCAGGGCATCCATGTTCATCAGCGTAACGTCCCTGCACTGGTGATGATGGTCCGGGTAGTCGGATCAATCCGCTGGATCACCACATTGCCCAGCGTCTGACCTTCTCTGACAGCCCAGGTACTACCCTGCCAGCGAATCCAGGCCATACCAGTTTCCATCGACATGATTTTCATTCCGTTAAGTACAGACGACGTTTTTTTCTTTGCTGGATGCGGTGTGGAAGAGGATTCAGTGACGCTTTTCTGTGTCATTATTCCGTTCAGGCGGCTCCGGATATCATCCAGCTGACGGCGTGTTTCCTGTGCGTATTCTTCATCCTTTTTTATAGCTTCGCCCAGCTTGTTAATGCTGTCGTGAAGCATATTCAGTGTTGCCTGAATTTTTTCATCGCGGTTATCCAGCTCTGTTTTTACATCCCGGGCAAGCTGGCTCATATCTTCTCCTGTCCGGACAGTCATAGTCTCAGTGGACTGAACGGAAGGTGATGATTCTTGTGTGGTTTGCCAGGTCTGTACGCCAGCATCCGCATCATTAAACGGAGGCATGCCTGTTTCCGATGGCGCTCTCAGGAACAGATACCATATGGCTGCGAGCAACACGACTGCACATAGCCCCCATGTTGCTACAGATATCCCCCAGACGGAACGTTTCCAGAAGGGGGCGGGTTTCTCTTCGGGTTCACCGAAGCTGCCGGTTTCATCTATTTCTGTTTCAGGTTTCATTATGGTGTCTCCGGTTGTTCATCATACCGACGTTGCATCACAGCTTTTCTTTGCTCCATGGCTGTCTGCATTCGTGCCTGCGAGCGTTGTTCCGCCTGTGATGTACGATTAACTGAAGGGGAAATGCCACTGGAAAGGGAAGATGACCTGGCGTCGTTTGTCATTACCGGGTCAACAAACAGAATTGATACGACTTCATGCTGATACACTTCTACCTGTTTATAGGGCTCACTTTCTGCCTGGCGGGTTAATATCTGACTTCCTCTTTCCGCCATACCACCGGCAATAACGCCCGCAACAGCTTCACCACTGGGCATTCCCACGCGTCCGGTAACCGTGCCATAGTTACCCTGAATAACCTGCGTGTTGGCATCTTTATAAAGTGTGCCAATACTGCCCACACCTCCTAACACTGACGGCAGAATGATATGTTTAAACCAGCGTGTATTCACATTGCTGGCCACGGATGACATCAGGTTGTCTTCCCGTTGAGCATATGCATTGACCTTAAGGTCCATGCCGTTCCAGCTCATCCGGTCGAAATGGATCTCCACGCCGTTACCCACCAGTTTGACTCCCGGACTGAACAGCGTTGCCCCTGCCCAGGGGCCAGCGGGAATGGTTGCGATAACCTTGGATGACGGGTTATCAGAATCCACTGCAGTATCAATATATGCCGGTATACGGGTCAGAGCAGGTATCAGTTGTATCCCTTTTTCTGCTACAGGCGTGGACAGGCTGGCATTCTTTAATGCGAATTGCTGCGTACCATTCTGCCCTGTTGTTTCTGCCGGAGATTTATTCCACATAGTCGTTGCTATGGTTGGTGTACTACCGGCAGGATGCTGATCTTTTATTCTTACAATCAGCTTTTGCAGCCGCTCCATACGTTTTTCACTGGCTGCTCGATCCTCCTGTGGTGTGCCGGAAGCCTGGCGATGAGCATAGTTTTCCGGTTTTGCTGCAGGCTGTTGTTGCTTTTCCTGAGTGTCCGGAATATCAAGCCCCTGTGGAAGACTGGCAATGAACGTCTGATTATTGCGGGCTGCAGCTGCGGCCCCTCGTTCATTATCCGCTCTTAACAGTTCACGATAGTGAGGCGTTTCGGTAACGCTGCGCGTTCCGCCGCTTGCTGCACTGTTAATGTTCACGGCTGACTGCATATCGCTGTTACTCCCTGATAGTTTGGAAAACGCGATATAGCCGCCGCCAAATAAGATGATGCTGCCCAGTCCAAGCAGGGCAGCCAGTTTCTTTCCGGATTTACCGGCATCCTGTTCAGCACTCATGATTACTCCAGTTCTGGTGTCACGTGAATGGACTGGCCATTCACAGAGAAAGTCAGTAGTGGGGTGACGGGAAGTTTCCAGAGATGAGTTCCGTCGGCAGAGGACAAGGTCTGTTCAAATTCATCGCGCAACATCGCCCGGGAACGAACCAGAAGGTCATCGCCGTGTTGCCAGATCGTTGTATCCGGGACATTACCTGTGAATTTCAGCCTCTTAACTGAAGGGTCCCGGGGAGGAATACCATCCAGAAATGCCTGTAATGTTGCATCATGCAGGGCGATCTTATCCGTCGGGATGGAGACAACCGGGCTGGTTGGTCCCTGCCGTGGTATTCGCAGATCCAGACGACTGTCCATTTCCTGACTGGATGACGGCGTATCTGTTTCGCCACTGGTTACGTTCAGGATGACCGGTACCGACAGACCTTTCAGGTAGACAGAAATATTTCCGGATGCCCATGGCCGCAATGGTGTGATTGTCACCATGTTCTCGTTGTACTGCACATCAAAGAGTTTTGGTGCCGCGTTATAAGGAGGATCGGATTGTGGCCATGGTGAACCGTTGATATCGGTAAATGTCACCACGCTCAGGTTGTTCATGGCTGTGCGAACAAGAGGAAGGCTGGCACCGGGGGACAGATTAACTGTCAGAGAGCTGATACGGGGTACAACACTGGTGATGGGCGCATTGATGGCCCGCTCGTTATCCGCCATGAGACTGCGTAGTGAGCGAATCTCATCGGCGGAGAGCTCAGAATCAAGCCTTGCCGCATCCTGTACCAGCGGGCTGGCCTGCCCGGGGGCAGGCAGCTCACCTTTTACCAGTGTTGCCGGAACACCTCCGGTGTTTTGGGAGGCGTTCTGAACGTGATCGCTGGCAGAATTTGTCGTTTGTGGTGTGCGTGCGTTCTGCCATCCTGCGTTATCTGCAGACGTGGCGGCGCTGCACACCAGGAGCAGTGTGCTCAGTAAATAACGTGATTGCATATTACTTATCTCAGGAGTTCGGTCCGGCGTTACGGGAGATCATCTGCCGGATTTCCATACCGGATGGTTTCAGTCTGGGGTCAACACGCTGGATGGTGATTTCGAAAACAAAAGACTGTTCTGGCTTGCTGGTTGTCTGGCCGACCAGACGCATACGGACAGGATACTGGAATGTCCAGAACCATACGCCGTCGGACATTTGTCCCTGTCGTACCAGAACGCCAGCACCTGTCGTGGCGGTCAGATTCATCTTCTCTTTCTTGATCGTCTCCAGAATGTTAGATGCCTGTAATGCATTCACATATCCGACAAAACCTTCGTCAGAAAAACGCGGAGACAGGGAGGAGATCTGTGAACGATAGTGCACAAAATCCAGGTTGAATGCGGTCGCCAGTGCCTGGCTGCCAAAGGCCATTGCATCATTCTGACTCCATGCTGGCTGACTTGTTGGTGCCAGCCTGACCAGACGACCATTGTCTGTAGCGAAATATTCGCGCTCCACATTCGTTGAGTGCCAGTACTGAATGGCGTTACCAGTAATACTGATAAGAAGACATGTGCCCGTACATAAAAGCGCTTTTATCAGCGCAGGGACATTATTTGCCCGCTGTTCTGACTGCTTCATAGCCCTGATTGTGCTCTTCAGTATTTCCGGGTCAGGTGCCGGATGTGATGGCGAGGATGGCTCGGTATTTTCGGTCATAGGTTGTAGTCCTTCCAGGGATCAATATTCCCCGGCAGCTTTTCATTCACCTTGTCCACGACCGCGTCGCAGACCTGGTTTTCCAGCTGCGACAGAATGTCGTCAAGGCTGGGGAACTGGGGGAGGTTTATGCTGATTTTTTTGATTCGTGACAGACAGGACTGCAGGGATGAGGAAACATCGTTTTCACGTTGTGACCATGCATCCGCAGCTGCACGTGCTCGCTCATATCCTGTATTACTACCGGCCTGTGCCGCGCTACCCGCACGACAGGTTGCAGCACTTGCCGTGGATGAAATCAGGATAAGGCCGAGCACGGCAACCAGAGACTTATGCATGTTCATATGGCTTCCTTACCGGCTCATCGGCCGGGGCTGTGGGAGAGATCCTGATGCAGAGTTTTTTCCTGCCTGTCCTCCGGCTTTTGGCTGTTGGACCACTGCTGCCATGACTGCTCGAAGCCCAGGTTCCGGTACAACGCATCAGGTTGTTTTTCCGGCGTGTAGACAGCAGCAAAAAGCGGTTCTTCCCGGGTTTTCAGATGAAACTGCATAAGCTCCGGTGCAGGGCGATTCGTGCTGTCAGCATCGTGGTTTACCGCTTCACCATAACCTGCAAAGCGTAAACCTTTGTCGGTCAGCGCATTGATAACCAGCTGACTGTTGTCGGCTGATGGGGTGGCCAGTGCCGGATACAATGTGCCGTTCAGCCGGACCACACCCTGCAGATGTTCATCGGCACTCTGGACAAGTAGCAGGTTGAGTTCACGCGTATCCTTATCCACTGATCCCAGAACAGGTGTCAGCTTGTCAGGGGCTGCGCTGGTTATTTCTGTTACCTGATTTGCGTTCTGTGGCGCGGAGACCGGATGTCGGTCTTCACCGATAAACAGATGTGAGCCGACGTTTTCTGGCATACGTAACGCTTTCATCTCTTCGGGCCACCCCTGGCTGATTTGCGCAGCCACTTTCATAAAGGTTTCGACCGGAATCGCCTGAATACGCTGACCTTTATCCGGATTATCATGTGATACCGAGATCCCGTTGGTAACTGACTCCATGGACCACTTATTCCGGAAACGTGCTTTTTGCTCTCCCGGGAGGATGAATTGTTCGCGGTTCTAAAGTGTCAGTGTCACCACGTCACCTTTCTGGTGGTTTTTGACCAGACTTTCCAGTTGTTCCCCCCAGTAGAGTTTGCTGCCACTGCGGTTTTTAAGCTCAACAAAGAAACTCTCTCCTTTGCCGGGTGCATATTCAGCACGACCAAAATTGTGCAGTACGGCAGTCACGCTCTCTCCCGGGCGAAGTTTTCCTGGTGGTTCTTCACCTTGTGCCGCATCTGCCGTTTTGCCAGGTTCAGCCGGTGATGATGCAGGGACGGTGCTGACGGTTGATGCTTCAGGGGCTACTGGGGACGCCGGGGATTGTGTGGCTTCTTTTTCCTTAACAGGGTCTGGGACTGCTGGTTGTTCAGGGGTATTCCGGTTAAGTTCCGGTGTTGGCTTATGGGTGACAACAGTATCCTTACCGACAGCCATTTCCTTGCGTAATTTTTCGAGCGCCGCTCGCTGATCCGGGAATTTCATGCGCACTTTGATGTTGTGCTCGATGATCAACTGCATCGCTTTTTGCTTAAAGGCATCACTGCCCGTCAGCTCAATGACACCACCATAAAAATCAGTGGCCACAGCAAGTGCAGCCAGAACACTGCGATCGTCATTGCTGGCACCGTTGACCATTTCCAGCCGGTTTACCCGGTCAATGAAGGCAGGTTTGCCATCCAGTTTGTACAGGACGGTTCTGTCTGCTCGTTCTTCACCTTCCAGCGATTTAATGATTTCGTCCAGATTGAGCGATATCGGTACATCAGGGCGTTCCGGGGCGTAGACAATACTGTCAGGTGCCGGTGTGGTCGTCGTGGTTTCCGGTGAGGGGGTGGGATCACTGTTCTCATGCGCCTGTGAATCCGTTTTTTTACGCGTAAAAAAGCCACGCGCTTTGTCGAGAAACGATGAAGTATTATCAGAAGATGATGTGCTCTGAACAGGTTGCTGTGGAGTGGGGTCATCCCGGACAGCCGGTTCTACTGTATCTGTTGTGGCCTGAAGTTCTGACTCATCAGCCTGAACGTGGCCTGTGTCCGGTTGCGACGGCATATCACTGTTTTCCTGCAGATGCTCAGGATTTTCATTGTTCATCAGCTCCTGATATGCGCTGTAGTTTTCGTATTCTTCGGGGCCATCTGACTCAGGAAGGAACGGCTCTGGCTGAAGGGGAATGTCTTCAGTTACATGGTTGACCGCCTCTTCCCGGGGAGTATCCGGGGATATTCCGGTGCTTTGTTTGTCATCAGGCTCCGTCATCACGGTCATTTCCTCTTTGACTGCATCAGGGGAAGGTGATGGCTCGGCTGATTCATTCATGGTTTCAGATGAGGGACTGTCTTCAGGGGATGCGGGGGTGGCAGCAGGGGCCGGTATTTCAGGTGAAGTGCCGGATTCCTGTTGTGACTCGTTTTTTTCCGGTTGTGACAGTTCGGCTTCAAATTCACGCCAGTCTTTATCTGTGGCCACCGAGACAACTTTTTCCGGAGGTTCCGCCGGATGAGCGGGTTCATCAGGGGCAGACGCCGTTGTACTTTCCGGGGACGCCGGTGATTCTGCAGGGGAGTCCTGAACTACAGAGCTTTCCGTTTGCGCCTGAACGTTATCAGCGTGCCGCTCATCTTTGCCGTTATTTTCAGTGGCGTGACTGGTAAATGACTGTGTTTCATCAGCAATGTTACTGCTGGAAGCAGCTGGTTGTTCCTGCTGCGTGGCGGACGGCAGAGAAGGTCCCTGGTCATGGCTGTGCCCTGTATCGGGTGATGTTTCAGGATATTCTGTCGGAGTCATGGTTTTTTCCTCAGTGTGGACCGGTGTAAAAACGAGGTTGCCTATCACCAGTGCCTCGCGCATTTCCGGGGTGTTACTGTTGGGGGTGGAAACCCCGATGTGTTCTAACTGGGCGTTGATGACATGCTGAAAAGCGGCCCGTCCCCGGCTTGCGTCCAGGTCATTGAAATCGGTCAGCCCCTGCGCTTTTTCGGCATCGGTGAACGCAGGAAAGATGACCGATCCTCCTGTCAGTTCTGCGGCTTTTGTTGCACTGACGATACCTTTGTTAACCCGGATTGCATGATCGTTGTCGGCACAGAAGATAAAGGGGCTTTGCGTCCACTTTTGCCGGGCATTTTCGGCAACGGCAATCATGTTGCCTCCATCCACCGTCATCAGTACCGGAAGGCCCGTGGCTTCGTGCAGGGAGGCCGCAGTGGCATAGCCCTCGGCAAACAGTACCGGCTGACCGTTGCGCGGTGTGCCCAGCGCAAACCAGTTACCGGTTTTCTCCGAATCTATCAGGATGCGGGCATCTTTCCCCCCGGTGACCGGAATACGCTGGTAAGAGCGTATCGCGCCGTTACGGTTACTGAAGGGAATAACCAGTTCATTTTTGTTGTTTACCCGCACCCCCGGTGCAGCCTGAATGCCTTTCCGGGTCAGGTATTCATGTGCTGTGGCCTGCGGCCATTTGTTGATATAGCGGCGGGCATACGCGGCCTGTCGGTTGTACTGTGCTTTCAGTTCCCGCTCCGCGTCCTCCCTGCGTTGCATTGAATGCGCTTTCAGGTGGAGTCTTGCGCGGGGATCTGTCTGTTCTCCGCCGGAGAAGGTCCAGGTGATCGGCGAATTATCCGCGCTGCGATAATCCCTGTACCAGCCGGCAGGTCTGCCGTCCAGGAATCCGCGATATGCGCCACTTTTTTGTCCTTTTTTGTCATCGGCGGTCGGGACACGGTGGATTTTCCCGTCCATGACCGGCAGTTCTTTCAGAACCAGTCCGGCATTCTCCAGAACCTGGGCAAACTCGGTGACCGGATCACTGCCGTTCATGGAGACGTCCTGTGGCCGGGGCAGCCAGCGGTCCAGCCTGGACAGGTCCGCCCCCGGGCGGGCGAACCAGAGTTTGTGCTCCTTGTCCCAGATGACGGGCGTGTGCCCGTTCATCGGGGGATGTGCTTTTTTGAGATCTTCTATTTCATCTGCAGGCACGGCAAGCCAGGTGCGGTAGCGGGATACAGACGGCATGAGTGCTTCTCCTGAAAAAAGACGGAAAAAAACCACCGCCGGAAGCCGGGGGTGGCTGGGGGGATAGAAAATCGGGGGAGAAATGTTTGTCAGGGTCTCCAGTCTGTACCCTTATTCCAGCGATCCTGCCAGTGTTCAAGATATTGTGCGGCTACATCCGGCATATTCTTGAGCACAACGACATTCTCTGAATTCTTGCGTGCAGCAGCACGAGAGAAGTTATAGGAGCCAGTTTCAACCGTGTTTCCGTCAACAATGATGACTTTGTCGTGATGGATGGGGAAGGCATCTACAGTCCGGAGAGGAATGTCCAGCAGGTTGATATATTTCATCGCTTCCTGACTTGCCCGGTTCGTATTCCCCTTGTCATCAACAACAATACGGACGTCCACTCCGCGTTTTTTCGCTTTTGCCAGCGCATGCATTACATCCGGGTCGGTGAAGGAATATGCCATCATCCTGATGGAGCTTTCCGCACTGTTGATTGTGTCAAGCACCAGAGCGGATGCGCTTCCTTCAGGAGAAAAGCCGACCTTCACGGATGGCGTGTCGATCATTGCAAACGATGGTGTCGTGAACAGTAACGGGCATGCCAGTAGCGATACCCGGAGCAGAGTAACGATAGTTTTTTTACCTGACATAAAGACTCCAGAATTTAATCGAGGCCAGTCCAGTCTCGTGGTGATTCCGTATGGTGGCGATACCACCATGGACGACCGGAGGCGATGGCCCCTCTCAGAATGCTGAAAATGCGAGTACAGATCGTCCTGACAGTCCAGCCTGAACGGTCGAGAATAACGAAAAATAAAATGATGCCGGTGCAAATCCAGAAGGTTGTTTTGGAGGGAAAGGGGCATATAAACAGATAAATCATGGTGAACGGCAGAGGTACGCCCTGGATGTTGACTGGCGGTGTTGCATATCGCCAGAAACCTTCTCTTTTCATGACCGTAACTCCCCTGGCGGGATAAAAAGAATCGCTTCTCTTCGGTCAACTTCATTCCGGATATACATTTCCAGAATCTGGTCCCGGATACGGCGCTTCTCCTGCCGGATTATGGCATCAATGTGATGCCCCCACTCTGCATGCGGCATTCCGGAAAGATTGTCGCGAAGCTCATCGTTAATGACGATATATTCCCGGACGGCTTTACGACCACCGTCATTTGTTCTGACCAGAACCTGAACCAGAATGAACTGCAACAGTGACAGGACAGCCCAGGCCATCGAATCCCTGATGACAGGGGGAAACAGCCCAAGAAGACGTGCCAGCGTTTCACCAGGAGATTTCGTATGCATGGTGCTCAGGCAGTAATGCCCGGTGTTGCCTGCCTGTACCGCTGCGTCGGCGGTTTCGTTATCCCTGATCTCACCAACACCGATAATTTCGGGATTACGTCGTACAGCAGAACGCAGTCCGGCAGCAAAACTGACCACATCACGCCCGATTTCTGCCTGATGCGGTGGGAGCAGATCGTTTTCATTTCCCAGGATATATTCCACCGGGTCTTCATATGTCACGATTTTGGCGTCGGGGAAATTGTCCATAATGTAACGGTACAGTGCTGAACACAGCGTTGATTTCCCTGACCCGGTTTCACCACATACAAATCCCAGACCGCTTTTGCAGACCATTGCTTCAAGCAGGTCTGGTTCAATGTTCATGGAGAGGATGTCCGGTATTTCTGTCGGGATGACACGCATGGTTATTGATATTGCTTTCTCCTCCGCACCAGATGTGCCCTGAATGAGGTGAGAGCGTAACCGGATGCGTTCTCCGCGTTTAAGACCATAGCGACCGGATGCATCCCCGTTAATCTGTATCGTCCTGTCAACCGGATTGCCTGCCAGAACGCGGGGAATGACTTCCCGACCGAACAGTTCATCAATCAGGGAGGACATGAGTGTGGTTGGTAACGTTGCACTGGAACAACGCACCCGTCGGCCAAAGCGACTGACAGATACAGGTGACCCGCCGGTCAGATCCACATCACTGACTTTATGTGCGGCACACCAGACAAAGAAATGCCGTAGTTCATCTGCCGTGAAACGCTGAAACGGAAAAAGACCAAACTCATCAGGAATATTCATCGGGAGCCTCCTTCAGTGCCTATAAGCGGACGCCAGTGAGATTTCTGAAGATTGAATTCCGCATGATTTTTAAGGCGACGAACACGATCTCCAGTGACCAGTTTTTTCCCGTCACCTGTAACGGTTTGCATTTGATCAGAAACATCCGGACGGGTGATCATGCCCTGACGCCAGAGAAGTGAGTACAGCATCATGCCCCGGTAATCACGGGTGAGGGTTTTCTGGTTGGCTTCAAGCGTCAGGTCGGCGTTTTGTCTTCCTTCCTGCCATCCCTGCCGTAATGCGGTTTCCCACACTTTTCGTTGCACGCTGTCTTCTGGAACGACGCTGCCTTCTGTACCCGGAGTGGCTGTTGTTGAAAGCCCCCGGAGAAGCCAGTCACGCCAGCCCGGTGGATTGCTGACAAAGCGTTCAGGGCGAATGATGGTCCAGACCCGGGAAGAGGTCCGGATTTGATCTGGCGTGATATGAGCTACGTCCTGTGCTTCATCAATAACCGGTGGTAGCCAGCCTTCCGGGCTAATCAGTGGCCGGAAATCGTATAAGGCATTAAGTGTGCTTTCCCGGGCGTTGAGTGCCTGAATCAGCTCCCATGAACGCTGAGCCTTGCCACCACGAAATCCAAGCGTTTTACCTGCGTCGGTCAGCATTTTCCAGCGTGTTTCTGACAGACTATCCGGCTTTTCACTTCGTGGTTTAAGCCATGCATTAATGTCAGGTGGTGGCGTATTGACACCACCTGGCGAGATGGTAGGGGAAGAAGAACAACCAGTAAGCAGTATTACTGGCAAAATGAGAGAGGTGAGTGCTTTCATTTTTTCCGGTTCTCCGGCTGCATGAAGCTGACCTGTAACAAGCCCGGATATTGATGGATTGTTGCTCTCCAGGCTGTCTGGGCTTCAATAAGTCTCAACGTATTGGAAAACGTCATATCCCGGACGTGAAGGTTGACTGGTAACGGCAGGCGGACACCATTGTAGTTAAACTGCATCCCCCTGACTCTGGCCAGTTCGTTCAGTAATTCAATTGCATCACCTTCCCAGTCAAAGGAAAGGCGATCGCTGTTAGCTGTCAGAAGATGAGACCCCGTTGAAACCGGAAGTTGGCCGGAAAACACACCTTTGTCCCATAATGTGTACTGAGTGTGCCGGGTAACCGCCACATCAGAGGCAGCACCGTAGTTACGCGGAACAGGAGTATGCTGAGAAGGGGAGTTGCAGCCAGCCAGAAAAAGGGCGGCAAGACACCCCGCAGGTATAATACGGTTCATAATAATTCCTGAGCAGTTAAATCAGAATGGGATATACCGGTGCTCCGGTACAGACAGGATGATGTTTGTTTCCGGCTATACTTGCGTTACCGGAAATAAATGCCAGTGTGGCCAGGTAAATAGCCTCATAGTTTACTGAAGGTGATTATTCCTGATACTGGCTGGTTGATGTGTCGTCAGACATAAAACGAATATGAGCGTAATCTTTAACGCTCCGCGCCGAATCGATCCATGATGGATGACTCGACGATTTATGAATCGAACGTACCGGCGCTTGTCCCTGAAACAGTTCCCGGCCCTCGTCCGGATAACCTGCAATTCAGACAGGCACATGTGCCCGTACACTCTTGTATCTTACTGAGTATATCAGAATTTATGTAAATTCAAATATCCTCTATGCCTCTTTGTTGTATTTTCCGTCAAGTATGAGCCGGGTACCATCGTAATGCATGATCAGGGCATCAAGGTACGCCGGTTTGAATTTCTTGCCGAGCCTATCTCTGGCCAGAAATGATAAACAATGATTATGTGTCATTATTACTATGTTCCTTTTATGAGATTCTCTTGCGATTGATTCAAGCGTCTTATAAAGATCATTATTGCAGTCTGATAAACTGTCCATAACGACGGGTTCTTTACCGGAGAAGAATTTTGCAGTTTGTATGGTTCTTACCGCATTGCTGGAGTAAATATCATATTCACTGAAGATTGTTGCGAACTTAATACCTTCCTGCTGTGCTTTCTCTGTACCGGTAATAGTGATTCCGCTTTTATCCGAATAGCATGGCATATCTGAACGGTCGCAATGTTCTCCATGGCGGAAAAGGAAAATAACGGTGTTATCAGCATTAATTTCTTTTGCCTGTTCCAGGGTGATATCGGGAAGCGAGCTTTTTGCTTTTGTCACTGCCGCTACCAGGAAAACAGAAAATAAAAGAATGAATGCTGTTTTTGAATAAGAAGAACGTGGTTTCATCATGTTATTTAAACTGAATATAAAAATACCCCCGGGTTTAGTGCCGGGGGCGGGGACAGTAATCAGAAAGTGAACTGAAGTTGTGCCATTGCACCGTAATCGTGGTCAGTTCCTACCAGGCCGGAAACATCGATATGTACGACGTCAAATGGAGAGATACCAACGCCAGCGGTGAAGGCGCTTCCGGAGTTTGATGCCATGTTCTGACGATAACCGGCACGCAATTGCGCCCATTTCCATGCGTTAAATTCAGCACCAACACTTGCAAACTGACGTTTGCTGTCAGAAGTGAAGCCACTGGCAGGAGTCAGATCAACGTCAAGAGCAGTGGTAAACAGGTCATTATGCCAGGATACACCGGCGGTTGCCTGTGGACGAACTTTGAAGGTTTCTTTAAAGCCATTGACGACTTTAGTATCAATACTGCGTGGAATGATGTTCTGGGCAACAAGACCGACAGTCCAGTTGTCATTCAGGTCTGTATAAGCACCAATATCGGCGTTGAATCCGTTTTTCGTGTTGTGGTACTTGTCACCGTCAAAATCGTCTTTGTCGTAATCACGAACCGTTACGTTGTAGTTAAACAGGTCCACACGCTGATATTTTGGTGTGACGCCAAGAGACCATTTTTGTCCGGCCGTTTCCAGTTCTTTGGCAAATGAAATTCCGACGTCAGTAATTACAGCTGCACGCCCGAATGCGCGTGAGGTCAGGGCATTCTTATCGACGTCGGTAATTGTTCCATTGGCAACTTTGTCCAGATAATCCAGGTCTGCATCGTTTACTTTTCCGTTTACGCTGACAGTTCCGTAAGACTTGACCATAAGGGCAAACGGCAGAGTGTCATTTGCCATGGCTGCTACAGCTGATACACCTACCTGAGCATCTGCATTGATATTGCGGAATTCCTGCAGACGATGTTTAAGATTTGCTGCTGCCTGTTGTACGCCATGCTGGTTATCAACAGCACTATCAAACAAATCCCAGTCATCTTTAACATCATCAGCTTTATTTGATACATCATCAGGATCAGCAACTTGTGCCCCAACAGACGGCAGAAGAAGGCTGAAATCATCATTGCTGTTGTGCTTTGTCAGTAAAGCCGGGTTTGCCAGAGGTGCCACACCATAATGGGAAGATGCTACCCCGGTGCCCCCCATTGCATCGTTACGTGCTTCAAAATATGACGTCGCTGCTGCAGCGTTAAAGGAAAATAATACAGCAGATGCAATGATGGTGCGGGTAATATGATTTTTCTTCATCATTTAATTTCCTGTTTATCAGAATTTAGACAAAACAACGCTATGACACGGATGTGCCGTAATTTTTTACTTTGGTACTATCTGGTATTTACCAGGGTAATAAAGACGTATTAAATAAGCTAACAGGTAGTATTTGCCCTGTAATAAGGTTCCCGGCAAGGCCAGGTCTCAACGTGACGCGTCGCAAAGACATTGTTGTATTCTGCCTGGTTGTATATTCAGTTAACCATTTTCTTTTTTCATCGTTCAGAATTGTTGGTGATAATGATAGTGCCGGATATATTACAGAACCATTTATTTCTTTTTTCTGTCTCAATATTACCCCGTAATATTCTCTTTTCGTGTTTCCTGCGAAGGGGAAACTATGCCAGAAAATAACTTCAGTGTTGCTGCTATCATTAATAAGCATTCTGAAATTATCAGCAGTATCTGGCCATTCACCGGACAACGCTATCGGATAGTTTTCATGGCCATTCAGCCAGTCCGGATTGAGATTAAAACATTCAGCAAGATGTTCGAGAGCGTCAGCTGAAAGATAGTCTGCAAGTCTGGCCGGGTCCTGTATAACCGTGGAGCGGATATTCCATGGCGACAGCAATGTTGCCAGTAATGGCGCATTTATATCATGCGACAGCATGATGTATTCAATTCTGCTTATTATGTTCCCTGCGGTGTTATCCGCAGGCATAAACATATTATGAAGAGCATCCTCAAGCAGGATTCGGGTTAAATCAGCGGTGGATATGGCTAATTGTTCGCTCATTATCCCCAGAACTTCTCTTACCCCTTGGGGGTAACGGACCTGCAGAGGTGTCGGGTTTATCTGACGACCGTTGATGAGTTTTTCGCCGATTGCTTTTTTGTCCAGCGAGAGCATCATTCGGGCCGCAATACCGGTCGTATTCAGTCTCATTGTTCCTCCGACTGAAAAAGTCTTTTCAGCTCATGTGGTTATTGTATCTTCGGTGTTTTTTCTGGTGAAACGAATAATTTCGATCATGCAGATCGAATGTGTTTGGCGAGTTGTTGCAACTCGCCTTTCTGTATGTGTTTTGAATGATGTTTACAGCGGGGTGCTGCCCGGGTTCAGAGGGCAAATCATAATGTAGTCAGGGTCGTTAACAGGTAACGCTCCGGGAGATGGGACACGTTCGCCTTTCTGTGCTGCAATGGCCAGTGTACGCAACAAAACCTCACTGGCGCGGTGAACTGCTTCCTCTTTCGTTGTGGCAGTGACGTGAAGGTTATCAAAATCACCGATCTCAATACGATGCGCTTTCTGCCCATTTTCTTCATTGATGGTCGTGATATGGGCAGGATACGGCACAAACCATGCTGCCACTTTTTGTGTCTGCCGCCGGCGGGCATCAAGTTTACTGACCAGTTGCCATGCACGAAGATGAGTATACCGTTTCAGCATATTCATGGAACGATGTCCTGATATTGCAGCAATCTCCATTACATTCAGGCTACCCAGTTCGAAGAAGCGGCTTATTGCTTCATGCCGTAGATCGTGAAAATGCAGGTCCTCGATGCGAAGTCGTTGTGTGGCTATTCTCCAGGCATTTTTAAAGCCGGATGCGGTGTAATCAAAAACATTGCCGTGGAGATTAACGGGCATCATCTGAAGAAAGTTACGGGCACGTCTGGACAGAGGAACATCCCGTGAGTGACCGTTTTTGGTTTCAGGTAAATGAGCCACACCGTGGCGCAAATCAATGTGCTCCCAACGTAAGGCCAGTATTTCGCCCTGCCGCATGGCTGTCTCAAGGGCAAGATGGAAAATGACATACAACATCAGATTTTTTTCGCGGAAATAGCGAGAAAGGCGACGTTCTTCTGAAGACGTTAGCCGGCGATCTCGTCCGGAGGATACTTTCGGCTTGCGAACCAGTTCAACCGGGTTAGTACGACAGGTTCCCCATTCAACACGAGCAATATTGAACAGAGATGACAGAAGGGCGAGTTCAAGACGTACAGTATTACCTGTAATGGGTTTACCCGTTCGGGGGTTGATTTCTGCTAAACGAACGTCTCTGTATGTAGCAATATCAACGGTTGTTATTTCGTCCATATTCCGAAGGGCAATGGGATATCGCTTGATAACATTGCTCCGGTAAAACTCCTGTTGATGCCCTTTCTTGTGAACAGAAACTGTTTTCAGGTACTTATCCAGTGCGCGTGACAGGGACATTTTACGGATGCGTGGAGACGGCATGCTAACCTCAAAAGAGGCAAAAAATAATGCCAACAATCATTCTCTGCAAGCGTGCCAATCCGGTACCTGGAAATCATCATCAGCGTCGATATGGACGAATATAAAAACATTTACGTTATATCCCAAAAACACACAGGTCTTAGGGAGGTTTAAACTGTGTATTAACACCTATCGTATTGACGGGCGTGAAATGGCAGAAACAGAAGTCGTTCCTATTGACATGCCTGACTCTAACGGCGAGATGACTTGGCAAGCCAAAAACTACACACAGTATTCGTCCTACTTTATGAAGATTACTTGCTTGAAATAGCTTATTGGCAAATGGCATATACAGTTATTGAACCATTCTGATCTTCGGTTGTATCGCACGCAGCCGACCATGAGTTATTGGCTGATGGGAATGACCTGGTAAGCCATATGTAACCAGTTCGTGAGGTGCATATTCCGCCGCCACCTGTAACACGTTTTCCAGTTGGACAAGTAGCTGTTGCTCCAGGAAAGCGCCAACCTGTGGCCTGTGCTGTAGCAATTTGAAGCTCACCAGATCCTACCTTTCTCCAGGTACCGGATTGGCACGTAGGCCAGTGCCAATCCGGTACGTGGGGGACAATAGGTGGAAAACTCAAAGTTACTCAGCTT
>NZ_JABWMS020000079.1:0-17122 GCF_013369155.2 Escherichia sp. 94.0001
CCACAACCTGACCACCATCCCCTTCGTCTGCCGTGCTGATCTCCTGAGAAACCACCCGCGACCCCACGCGCATTTCACCGTACAGAACGGGCAGAACATTGCCCTGGGCAACCATGTTATCCAGTGAGGAGAAATACGTGTTCTGTTTGCCGTTATCTGTACTGGCTGCCGTGGGCGTCCTGGCTTTCGGTGCCAGCATCTGCGCCACTCCGCCCAGGATCATACTGGCCCCTGCCGCATACATGCCCGATACAGCCGCGGCACCCAGCCAGCCCACAGGATTCCACCATGCCACCGCAATCAGCGCCGCCCCAAGCACCACCTGAAACACACCGCCACTTTTAGCTCCCGCCAGACGCGGCACGATGTGGATCACGGCACCATTTGCCAGCGGCTCATTAAGACGGGCAGATAATTCATTTTCGCCTGCATCACGCCCGGCAATGCGCACCTGATACCAGCCCTCATTCAGTTTCTGACGAAACGCCGGGAGCTGTGTGGCCAGCGCCCGGATGGCTTCGGCCCCCGTTTTCACACGAAGGTCGATGCAGCGGCCAAATCGTTGCAAATCCCCGTAAAGGCAGATGCGTGCCATGCCCGGTGACGCCAGAGGGAGTGTGTGCGTCGCTGCCATTTGTCGGTATACCTCTCTCGTTTGCTCAGTTGTTCAGGAATATGGTGCAGCAGCTCGCCGTCACCACAGTAAATGGCGGCATGATTCGGCACCGATGAACCAAAACAGCACAGCAGCACATCGCCCGGCTGCGCCGCTGACAACGGCACCTGATATAGCCCCGTTGCCTCCAGATTATCCAGATAGAGATTCTGACCGTGACGCCACCAGTCATCCTCACGATGAAAATCCGGCATCTCAATCCCCGCCAGATGGTAAGCATCCCGGAACAGCGTGTAACAGTCCGTCACCCCGTGCTCAAAGCGCCGCCCGGTGAGATGCGGCACACAGCGGAATTTATGAATCTCACCCCGGCAGACCAGCCACCACGGCAAATCACTCTGCACCTGCAGCCGCCGGTCAGCCTCACTCAGCCAGGGCAGACCACCGGGGTGGCTGTGGACCAGCGCCACAATCTCACCCTGCATCTCTGCCCGCAGCCAGTCCTCCGGCGACATCCGGAAATACTCCTCCGGCTCACCGGAGATATTCACGCAGGGAAAATATCTTTCCCCTTCCGGTGTTCTCACCACGAAGCCGCACGACTCCGCTGGCGCACATCGCCGGGCGTGCGCCAGAATCGCTGATTCTGTCTGTGTCATGGGATTTACTGCGAAAGTTTGTTAATGGAAAGGAAGCCGCCAAAGTTGCTGACATTATTGCGGAACTTACAGCCACTCAGGCATTTGCTGCATTTATCCTTCGTGATATCGGACGTCGGCTGGTCATATTCATCCGCGACAGCCGGACCGTGATAACCGCACTCATCACCGCGATAGGTCCAGGTGCAGGTGTTGGCCAGCATGATACGCCCCGGAAAAACAGCACCATCCGTTTCCGTCGGTGTGGACAACACAAAGGAGGCACTGACCGCACTCAGTTCGCTGCACTGCTCGATGCGCCAGCGGCTGATCACCTCCTGCTCCGGATCGGCGTCGCTGTTTCTGTTGACGAAGTTCACCGCATCCAGAAAACGGGCGTAAACCTTACGCCTGACCACCGTTCCGCCGACCAGACTCTGCAGGTCTTCCGCCATCCCCGTGACCATGCCGTGCAGGTTAGAAACCGTCAGTGTCGGACGGGCAGCACTGCCCTTGCCGTTCAGTTCAAATCCTGTCCCCTGAATGGGGTATGCCTGATACTGCCGCCCCTGCCAGGTAACCGGCTCACCTTTTTCGTTCTGCTCATTACAGAAAAAATAACGTTCACCACCGACCTCTGTCAGATCGATTTCCCAGAGCACCACCTGGGCTGACTGAGTGAGGCGTGTCGTCTCATGATGTGTTTCCTGTGGAATATCCTGCATCAGAGCCTCCTATGCCACGACCTGTTCAAAATCTGCCGTTATGGTTACCCACAGCGCCCCCACGCTTGCCGACCATTTACGACAAACCACCCTAATCGGTTTCCAGTCATAAGGTGGCGTCCACTGAAATGCGCGGACGCCACCGTGCCGTTCCAGAAAGGCTTTTAAAGATGGGTGTTCACATTTACGAACACGTATCGTCACGCTGTAAGTCGACAACTGGTTATTCAGTCCCGCCGCACGACGCTGTTCATAACCATCGCCCAGCTTCACTGTCACCACTTTCGGCTCTGATACCACATTCATATCCGGGCGCACTTTCCAGTGAAACGTCTCCATTACCGATATGCTCCACTTAACCGACCACCATCACGGGCCTGCTGTTGCATAAAGTCCGCTGCCGCTTTTTTCCCAAGGTCATAAACCACCTTCAGGGCAGCCGGACCTATCTGCCCGTTCGTGCCATCGTTATTGATCTCAATGTTGTACTGCGGGGCAAACATCGCCATACCTGAACCACCAATATCCGCCACAACCCCCAGCTTACCGTCAGCACCACGACGCAGTGGCAGAATGGCTTCAGGTCCCGCTTCCCCCATCACACCCGCGCCTTTTGCAAAAGCAAAAAACGTCGGACGGTTAACCACCGTGCCACTGTAGCGACTCAAATCAGCCGACTGATAAACACCGCCATCAGCATTGGCTACAAAATCAAAAGGCAGCGCGGAAGCAATGCCTTTTACCGCTTTCATTAAAGCTATCTGAGCCATGATTCTGGACATATCTGACAGCACAGAAGAAGTAAAAGATTTGAAATTGAGTTTGCCTGTAGTACAGAATGTCGCCAGCCAGTCACTCATGCTACTGAACGCAGACGTGAACAACTGTTCCACTGTCCAGGCTGTGTTATCCGCATTCTCAGTGACATTCTGGAGTGCACGCAGGACTCCGTTTTTCCAGTTACCCTGAGCAATTTCAAGCTGTTGCCAGTAACGGCGATTCTCATTCAGTTGTCGGTTCAGGCTCTCCGTCAGCGCCTGCTCGGCCTTTCTGTAGTCATCCGTGTTATATGTCCCTTTCTGCTCACTATCCCGCCTCAACTGCTCCAGCTGTTGCTGGTATTTCTGACGAAGACTCAGTTGTACCTGATATCGCTGCCGCTGCTGATCACCCATACCCACCGTGGCGATATCCAGATTATGTTGTTGACGCTGAGCACGCTCTTCTTCAGCCAGTTGACTGGTCAGCTGAATTGTTTTTTTCTTCAGCTCGTTGAGTGCCGTCTGTTTCTGAAGCTCCTGCTGTTTTACATCCAGCAGTGTCAGTGCCTGAATCAGTTCATCTTTACGGGCCAGCACACTCTTTTCATCTTCCGTCAGTTTTTTCCCGTCCAGGTCGCTGATGCGCTGCTGCAGAGCCAGAAGCTGTTTATGCGCTTCTGTCATCCTTTCCGTGGCAATGCCTGCTGACTGTCTGGCAGCAGCAATCTGTCCTTCCACCTGTGCCTGTTGCTGACTGTACTGCAGCAATAACCGGGTGGCCTCATCATTACGGGTTTCGCGTGTTTTTTTCTTACCGGATGCCAGGGCTTTCTCGTAACGTTCATTTTCACGTTGTATCGCCGCATCCCTGACAGTCTGATCGGCGTACTGCATGGCATTAATACGCGCAATTTCACGCTGATGTCGTGCTGCTTCCGTTTCATTCATCCGGTTCAGTGCAGCATTTTCAGCATTACGGCGTTTCTGTTGCTCCTGATAATTCCGCTCTGCCTGCTCTTTTGCATCCTGCAAATCCTTCTGGCGTTTTTTTTCCTGAAGCTCGTTAAGACGCTGCTGATCGTACTCAACCTGAGAAGATGATGCCGTCCAGGGGAGTCTTTTCGCCCGCGACACTTTCTCCTGTAAAGCGGAAATCTGTTCATCCAGCGAGTCTTCACGACCAATATTCATGGCCGCATCCCAGAAACGACTCCATAAATCAGACAGATACTTCAGCGTACTGCCCAGCGCATTGAGGTTATTATCAATATCCGCAGTACGCCGACCGGTTTCCTCTGCCAGTGCAGACATGGCTATCCGTGCCGCATCACTGGACCGCCCCTGTTCCCCAAGGACGCGTATCTGCTCAAGCTGAGTGGCAGTAAGAAAATGCAGCTCATTGTCCAGAGCCTTCGCGGCATTTACAGGATCATCCTTCAGCCGCTTAAACTGACTTATGGTATCGCTGACCGACTGGCCAACCGATCGCTCCATCTGTGCGGCAGCTCTCGCCACCATACCGATATCGTTTCCACGAAATGCACCACTCCCCACCACCTGAGCCAGCGCACCGGCTGCAGCATGTTGCGTGATACCATTCCCGGAAATAGCACGACTGAGCGTCCACAGCTGCCCGGCAGTGACTCCGGCATAATGCCCCGTCAGCGACAGCTGGCGGTTAAATTCTTCCCCCTCCTTCTGACCGTCATACCAGGCTTTACCCAGACCATAGACAGCCGCGGCAATACCGCCAATAACCCCGCCAAGCATCATGCCTTTCGGTGACATCAGTGTGTCTATCCATCCGGCACGGTTAGCCAGCGTTATCCCGGATCCCCTCAGCGCCCCTAAATTGCCGCGGGCCAGTTCACCTATCAGAACGCCTATCTCCTGGCGGGCCGCTGCACTTTTCAGACCCAGCGAATGCGTGGCTTTTCCTGCCTGCTCCATTTTGCGGATATACACTTCTGCAGCACTGCTTACCCCCAGCTGGGCAGCCTTAGCACGAAGCAACTCAGAAGATGAAAGATTCTGGCGGGTTGCCTGCTCTTTAAGCTGACGGATAAACGCCACTTTCTGTCGGGTAGCCTCTTCCTCAGCCTGTGTAAGAACACGGGTTTTCGCCGTAACCTCAGAAATCAGCGCCAGATAATCCTGCTGACCAATCCCGCCACTGTTTCTGGCCTGTCGGATCTGCTGCTGAATACGCTGTAATTCCTGCAGCCCCGCACCGGCCTGTTTCACACTGTCAATCTGACGATAAAACGCAGCAGCCGCTTTATCCTGAGCCTCCGCCAGAGCCATGGCCTGCGCCTGTTCCTCGCGCATTTTCTGGCTCAGTGCCTCCATGCGCTGGCGGGTTTTCTCCACCTCGCGGGCCATGCGTTCATGAGCCTGTGCGTTCTTCTCCACCGTCTGCGCATGGACGGATGCGGCTGTTGCAGCCGAAGAAGCCGCCTGCGTTGTCTGCCGGGCGGCCTGAGTCTGACGCTCCATAAAACGCTGCATACGGGCAGAAGACCGTTCTGCATCGCTGGCTGCACCATTCAGAAGGTTTTTGATACGGGGAATTTCATTTTTAAACTCTGCCGCATCAATCCCCAAATCAATGACCAGGTTGGCTATCTGGTCCATAACGCACACCTCCGGAAATACCTTCCCCAAGATGCATCAGTTCTTCGTCCGTTCGCTCCGGTATCCCGTTCTCTTCCGGTAAAAGGCTGAAATCAGCCACCGCAGCATCATTGCTGCCGGACACCATTCTCACGATCAATGCCTTCAGCGAGGCAAACTGCGCATCCATCCACACATCACTGAAGCTCTGCATCCGGAAATAATCGCCCCACTCACCAAGCTCAGTGGCTGACATTTCCGACAGCATCCGCCGCCAGTCTGCCCGCCGGAACTCCCGGGCAAGCCGCATGACAAACTGCATTTCCCGCGTCAGGACTTTTCCGGCATCAGCGCCTCATGCTCATCATCCCCGGCATTATCAATGGCCCCCATACCGCTTAGCGACAGAACCATCTCCGCCCCCGCACCCAGGGCATCATACGACCATGTTGTAATAACGGATGCGCAAAGCGTCTCTACATCCTTAGACTGATCCGCATTCCACAGTGAGCGGGAAACCAGCCAGGCATTGATATCAATCCCCATCCGCAGAAAAGCAATCTGTCGTTCAGCCTCCGGCAGTTCTCCCTCCCCGGCATCAAACTTTGCCGTTCGCTGCTGAACAAACGCCAGATATTCAATTCTCTGCAGCCCGGACAGCTCACTGAGCACCACGGACTGTTTTTCATAATTAAACGTGCCCTGTTTCAGAAACATCATATTCTCCACCTGCAAAAAACCCCGGATAACCGGGGCAAATGATGAGTATCATCCTGTTAACCTGCGGCGCTGACAGCCACCGTAGCCACTGCCACAAAATCGCCGTCAGAAGTCATGCCCACAATGCTGACGCTGCCCTGCTTCACGCCTTTCACCGTGGCCACAAGTCCGTTCAGGGTCACCGTGGCTGTCTGTGGATCTGTCGAATGCACACTGATCGCTTTGTCACTGGCTCCGTCAGGTTTTACTGTAAAGGTCAGCGTGGTGGTTGCTCCCACATTGACACTGGCGGATGCCGGTGCCACCGTCAGCCCGGTAACGCCCACGGTTTCAGTGCCCTCCTCTGCCAGATATGGACGCCCCACACCGCTGATTTTCACGGTGCGGGTCATCACGTCTTTTGAGGCAATGGTTTTACCCAGTGAACTCAGCCAGCCACGGAAAACATCAACAGTACCGTTGGGATATTTGATACGAAACGCGCAGACTTCACCGGAGTCGAACAACTGAACCAGTTTTTTCTGCCCGCTGTCACCCGGACGCCAAGCCAGCGTCGCCGAAGTATCACCGACGGATTTCTGCCCCTGGGTTGTCGTTTTCCAGTCTGCATCTTCATCATCGAGATAAGTGTCATCTTCTGCATCAGCGGTCATTTCGCCAGGTTGCAGATCCTTCACCATCGCAAGACGCAGCCAGTCAGTGTCCGATAAAGGGTTCGCAAACGCATCGCCCTTGCCGGTGTACATCCAGAACGTCGTTCCCGCACCTTTCGTTTTTGCCAGTGGATTTGGTGTGGTCATTGCCACCTCCTTAATTCGTGTACGTGATCTGGTACGTGATTTCCGCCATCGCCCAGGTGGCCATCTCATTATCACGTTGATAGTTAAAACCGAGTGGGATCAGGGTGTCGATGAGTCCGGAAAGTGCCGGTACATCATTCAGGGCCGGGAAAATGGTGCTCTCCATCCACATATCCAGCTCTGAATCCGGTGCCTGTGCCCGGATGAAGACAGCAATATGCAGAACAGCCTGCCAGTCATCTTCATCCGTCATTTTTCCGGTGTACTGAGCATCACTCAGCCACACCGCCACGGCAGGCAGTTCCTGCGCATCAACAAATGCCGGAAGCCCGTCAAAAAACGTGGCGCTGTCTCCACACTGTTCCCGAAGGCGTGCCAGTACGACCTGGCGGATTTGTGTATGTCGGTTCATCGGGTCAGCCATAACCTCAGTTGTTGTTTCAGTGCATACCCCAGCTGTTTCGGCATTTCCGCAGCAATGATGCGGTCGCGGGCATCTTCAAATGCCTGTGTCAGCGGTCCGGACAACGGGATTTTCACCACATCAATGGGGTAACGATTTTTGCCATCAATACGCCGCATCACATGCCAGCGACCATTCGCCAGTTGCTGAATAAACGCATCCCGGAAAAGATATTTACCCACCTTCAGCACACTGCCACGGTACTGCAGTTTTCCACCACGCCGGGCCAGTCTGACCCGGGCTGTCCCCAGCTTAATGGCGGGCAGATTGCCCCGGTTAACGCGGATCCTGGCCGTCATTTTTCCTGACGGACTGGCTTTAAACACCCGGACACGTTGACGTACCAGTTTCAGGGGGATCCCTTTCACCTGGTTATCTCCCGCAACGGTATTCCCGGCAACCTGCCGGGTGGCAACCGAGACCGCTTTCTGTGCCACACGGTTTATCGCCCATGCGCTGGCCTGTGGCACCATACGGGTATCAAGGCTGTTCAGATTGCGGATGGCATTCTCAAGCCCCTTCATCCCACACCTCTTTACTCAATAAAGATCATTGGCTTACCGTTAAAGCGTTCATGCCGTGTGACCGTCCATTGTTGTCCGTCATAAACAACGCGATCCCCGCGCCGTGGGCGGTATCCCGAAGAAAACACCACCAGAGATACCGCAGGTCCGGACAGAGCATTCAGCTCTGCCAGTGTTTCTCCCGGGATCACAGTCATATCGACATCATTAATCGAGGCTGTCTTTCCCATCTTTCTGACCGTGATCGCATCCATACGCGCTGCCAGCCGGGAAAAGGGATCAGACATTGAGTTTTACCGGCACTTCTTCTGCACTGGTTCCGGCATCTGCCCAGACAACCCCGACCAGCGGATCAGAGCCGCTGTTAGTCAGCTGAACTTTTCCGGACTTCAGATAAACCTTCTTACCCGTTTTCATGTCATCCGTTTTTAGCTTAGGCAGCATAAACACACCTTCGGTCAGGCCGTCGCCTGTTTCACCCTGTGGAATATCGGTCAGTGCCACCGCAAAAACATCACCCACCTGCACCAGCTCTCCGCTGCTGATGGCTGCACTGGCAACAATCGCCACCGTTTTTCCTTCTTCTACAAAATTCTTTGCCATAACTGTCTCCGCACAGCCCCGTTCAGGGGCTGATTTCAGGTACAAAAAAAGCCCTTACGGGCCATCAGAGTTGTTGTCTGCGACGTTTACGCCGTACATTTCACCAGACCGCGGTGATCAACTGGCGCGACACCGGCGTCAATACGCACTTTCGTTGTCACGCCATCCACACTGAAGCCCTCCATCTGATCAATATATGGCGTATCCACACCGTTGAGATAAGCCACTTCAATCGTATCGGAGCCTTTTGACGCAGCCAGGTAGAAGGTGGTCTGGCTGTTATCATCAAGACGAGGCTCTGCAATAACGGTCGCAAAATCTTTCACCGGGTTAATAATACCGGCGTTAATGTCAGCCCCCTTGACACTTGAGGAGCGAATGACCTGGTTAGCAACAGACTCCATCGCCGTCGGTACCAGTACGAACGCAGGACGAATATTCAGATGACGCTCCCCCTCTTTCTGAACGCGCATCAACTGGCGGGCTTTATCCAGCGATGCCACGTCCATTGCAGCGCTCTCCAGTACGTTTGCATGTTTCGCTTTATCGAACAGACTTACATTATCTGTGGAGATTTTCGGGTTAGACGTCAGAATGGCATAAACCAGATCGGCAATAGTGGATTTCGCCGCACGGCCCAGTTTCATCGGGACATCGGTCAGCATGTTCAGATCATCATTGATAATGGCCTGACGGGTGATACTGAACAGCTCGCCATAGGTCGCCAGTGCAATAGTGGCCTGTTTATCTCCGGTGGTGACGTATTTATATTCCGCCCCTTCACGCACCTGACGCAGAGCACTGAAGCCCCCCATACCCACACGATGGGCAATTTTAAAATCAGACAACTGACCTTTCCGCGTCCACTGTTCATAGGTTTCAGGGGCATCTTCCCAGCCCTGCAGAATGGCTTTGTTCGCAACATCCAGCAGAATATTACCGAAGTCAGACGTACTGTGTGTAAACGCCGCACCGACCATCTGCATCGGGTTATAACTGGAAACCCCAATACCCCGTTCAGTCAGTGACATACGGGCATATTCACGCAGGGTCATCCCGTTGTAGACATTATCACGTTCGGTTTTTTCAAATCCGGCACGCGCCATCAGCGCCTGGCGGATCCCGTCCCCCACAAAATTACCGTTACCGGCATAAATATGAGCCGGGGTATTTTTATTGGATGGCGTGGACTCGCGCCCCATCTCGTTCAACAGCTTTTCGCGGGCCCGCTCCAGCGAACATTCAGGATCGGCAAGACACTGAGCCTGCAGCGTCTGATAACGCCCGCCAAACATGGCAAACAGATCATTAATACCGTTTACACGCGCTTTTTGCTCTGCCAGTACCTGCGCACGGATACTGTTTTCATCCACCACGGGTGCTGCTGCCTGCACTGGCGTCCGGGAGGCTGCAGGTTCATCATCCTGTACGCGTGGAGCACTGTTGCGTGGCGGAGTAATCATGTTTCGAATGGATTCCGGCATCTTTTTAAATTCCTCTGTACGTTTTGACTGAATACATGCCATTGCCTTAACGGCTGGCGTTACCTGATCAGCAAATCCATGTGCCAGACATTCGGCACCGGACATCCAGGTCTCATCCGCCAGCATGGCAGCAATTTCATCGGTGGTTTTCCCGGTTTTCTGTGCATAAGCGGGTAACAGAACCGCCTCAACCTTATCGAGCAGGTCGGCATAGGTGCGCATGTCCTCCGCATCACCGCCCGTAAAGCCAAATGGTTTATGAATCATCATGAAGGTGTTTTCCGGCATAATGACCGGGTTTCCCACCATCGCAATGACCGACGCCATTGACGCCGCCACACCGTCGACATAAACGGTAATGGACGCACCATGTGTTTTCAGCGCATTAAAAATGGCGATGCCTTCAAAGACATCGCCACCCGGTGAATTAATATGGAGATTAATGTGGGTGATATCGCCCAGTGCATTCAGATCACTGATAAACTGCTTCGCTGTAACACCCCAGAAACCAATCTCGTCATAAATATAAATATCCGCGTCACTCTGGTGACCAGCCTGCATCCTGAACCAGGAATTATTCTTCGGACTGGTCGTCGGTATGCTGCGGCTCCTGTCGTTTCGTTGCGGCACTGCTGCCTCCTTTATCACTGGCTGGATCGGTATCAAATACCAGATCCAGCTTGCGGTTTTCATCAATTTCGGCCTTGCGCCGACGTTTGACATCATCCGGATTACGACCACCAGCACGTACCCAGTCTGATTCTGTCGCCGCTCCACCACGAATCTGGATTTTCCAGGCCTCAGCCTCCTTAACAGGGTCAATCCACGGCATCACTGGTCCGGAATACACCGCGGTATACAGTGAAGAACGGTCAAGATCGCGGGGTAGCCTGATAACACCGGATGCCACAGCCTGTTTCAGCCAGGCACGATACATCGGGCGGGTGACGGCACCAATAAACCAGTCCTGCAGGATCAGGTAGCCATCAGTAGACTCAACCAGTTCCTGACGCTGGGCGCTGTAAGTGCCGTTATAGTTGCGTGCCGTACTGGAAAAACTCAGACGACTGCCCGCCGCCACGGCACGCAACTGACCATTACGAAAAGTTTCAAGGTTAGGATTGGGACGATCCGACTTCACCATTCCGATTTCTTCGCCGGGTTTCAGATCGTCGTAAATAATGCCTGGCTGAATGGTAAGCTCGCGTTCATTCTCCTTGCTGCCATTACCATCCGGTTCATAGCTCTGCCCGTCGCCTTTCCGGATGTACATCCCCAGAGCAGCGGCGATCCTTGCTGCAGTCAGCTCAGAATCTTCATACTCTTTCAGGGCACTGAGGCGGATCAGCACACCGGACAACAAAGACGTCCCGCGCATCTGGTGCAGACGGCGAACAAATTTAAGATGCAGCATTCGCTCTGCATCCACTTCTTTGGTTTCCATCTGCCGCCCGGATACGGGACGGCTTTTATACACCAGATATTTTTCGGGACGCCCCCAGTCATCAACAAACACGCCCTGATTCAGCCTGTTGCTCTCATCACTGGTCATGGGAATAAAGTCCGGCTCGAGCGCCTCCAGCCAGAAATGAACACCGGCAGAAGGCGTCAGGCTGTTTATGCGCCCGGAAACCATCTGGGCAAACACCTCACCATCGCGCAGCCAGGTACGCAGCATCAGACGTTCCAGCATCGGACGGGTAAACTGCCCGGTGACTTCCGGACTGACAGACCATTCACTCCATCGGGTGCGTATCTCTGCTGCCAGATCACGGGCAATGGCCCCATTGCGTAATACCGGATGTGGCTCGACAATAATCCCGTTTTTCCCCACCACCCGTTCTTCCAGCTTGTCAAATACACCAATAACCAGATCGTGGTTGTTATCAAGGTAACGGGCCTGCTCACGTAACGACACGGCCCCGTACTGGCTTAACTGGTCGGCAGTTCGGTTTTCCCGCCGGGCTTTGTGTGTCCGCGTCGTTTTTACGGCCTCATAAGCCTGGATCACCGCACGGGAACGCAGCCTTGCCGCTTTCCATCCTGGTGAAAAAACGCCAATCACATCATCAAGAATTGCCATCAGAACCTCGCCAGCCGGTACCCGGGATGCCCCCGTCGTCGTGTAATCAGAGCCGCAAGGCGGCGCTCCCACTCCTGCCGTCCCTGCCGGATCTCAGATAAGTTTTCCATGGTCATCTGCTGACCATTAAAGGTGACGGATTTTCCGTCCAGCACCGCCATTTCAGCTTCCGTATAACGCTGAATCATGGCTTCGATATCATTCTGGTTCATAACCATCCTCCGGAAGTCAGCCAGGGGTTAACATCGTCAGTTACTGTTTTCTTCCGTTTTTGTTTTTTAACAGGCGTGGATACCGGTTCCGGTGAGGGTGACGGTTCGGTACTGTCCGGGACACACTCCAGCCAGGTTTCCCGGCTCGCCCACCCCGGTGCATCCGGCCAGCGGATCTTTTCGTATCCATGCAGAATGACCAGAGCCTCGGCATACACCATCAGGTCAAAAGCTTCGTTGGCACCGCGACCCGGCTTACTCCATTTCCCGTCACTACTCCGCTCTTCATACGTCAGTTCGTCGTAAAACCAGCTCCCCAGCCAGTCAGGGAAATGCACATAGCCGGGACCTGGAGAGTCACGCCATAACGCGTTATTCACCCGGTCTTTCAGGGCATCCGTCTGAAGAAGCCAGAGCGGCACATCACCTGCGGCCTGCGCCCGTCGGCCTGTTCGTCCGGTGTTATCAGGGAATGTACGGGTGATCAGTTTTGCGCGCCGGATGCTGTCGCCCTTAAACAGGTAAATACGTTTACCAAGGCCATCACGACGGCAACGACGCCAGAATTTATAGGCATTATCAGTGACCCCGTCTTCACCGCCGGAGTCCACCGCCATTGCCATCAGTCGCATTTGTTGAGAAGGATCGGAGGCCAGCGGCCAGCTTTTATGAAAAACATCCGTCAGCAGGACATCCCAGTCTTCCGGATAGCTGGCCGGATCAATTCGCTGGCTCTCCCCGTCGCTGTCACCGCGCAATGACTGCGTGATGTTGTAACGATCAATAATCCAGCGTTCGCCACGGCTGCCATAGCCCGTTACCTGAACCACAAAACGGCGATGACGTCCCGCCTGCACATCCACTGTCGCCACAAGGAAATTAACGCCATCCGGCACACTGCGGGAAGGAACTGGCTCTGCCCGCTGCTCAAGCAGTTCACTTTTTCGTTGCTCCATGCTGGCACGGGGAAGATAAGGTAATCCCCAGTCGGTATTGATAACCGTCTTGAGTGTTTCTTCACTTCCGGTTGTCTCGTATTCCTGTTCTGCAGTAAGCAGTTTGTAAACGAGTTGCGAGAGTGTCTGGTAAGCAGCTGCCGGACCCTCCATCCAGAATGACGCAATACGTGAGCGTCGGGGATCACCATAACGACTGCCATCCGCATTGATGGATTCACCATCCCGCAACCAGACCCCACGTCCGTTCAGCTCACGTTTTTGTTCAGGCATAATCCGTCCTGAACAGGAAGGACACTGAATATAAGCCGCCTCACTTGCCAGCACGGGATCGGCAATATCACGGAAACCAGCAACCACATCGCCGCAGGGCTGAAAATACTCACCACAGTGTGGACAGGGCCAGTACCAGCGACGGCGATCGCCACGGTTATAGAGCGACAGTATCCCCGTGGTTGGTGGAGCCTCATGCGGTGAAGTCCGTCGCCATTTCACATCCTTCACATCCCTGCCGGGGGAACTCTCCACCAGCGTCATACCACTGGACATAAATGTGGTGGTACGTTTTGAGGCAAGAGAGAAGGCATCCCCCTCGCCATCAATATCTTCCGGAAAACGGTCATAATCCGTCAGCGCCACGCATTTATAATCTGATGAGGACATGATATTGACTGACGGCCAGCCGATTTTCAGGTAGTTGCCAGCAAGGAATGTTCTGTCATAAACGTTGTTGTCATTTTTGTTCGGACTCAGGCGACTGACCACTTCCGGGCTGACGCGAAACGTTCTGGCGAGTCGTTTTTTGGAGTGTTCGCGGGCTTTTTCCTCCGTCATCTGAATGATCAGCATATCCGCAGGATCGCAAATCACGTTGTAAATCACCCAGCCGTCAATCAGGCCGATAGTCTTGCCGGTTCGTGCCGGGCCAACAAATATCACTGCGTCGTATTCACGCGAGGCCAGGCAGTTCATCGGCTCAATAACATACGGTGCCACCAGCGGATCCCACGGGACTGAGTTCCCTGCCCCCATGGGCACCCGCATATACTGAGCAACGGCATCAGCAACCCGCATTCGTCTCGGTGCGCGAAGGATATAACCTGAATCGGTTCGTGCTGCCTTTGCGGTTTCCTGATTCAGCATTACTCCTCCTGCTGTAATTCCTCCTCATCATCCGCACCTGCTTCGGTCACCCGCAGGGCTATCTGATCGCGCAGATCATCAATAATGGACTGAACACGGCTCACAGCGGCAGGCTGCAGACCACAGTCACGTTCCAGAATATCCGGTAATGTCTCCAGCACCTGCACGACCGCTTTTGCCCAGATGGCAAACTCCCGTCTGACATCACTGGCCGGAATGAGTTGTGCCGTTTCCTGTTCGAACTTAAGACGCTCACGTTCAGACTGATACCAGGCTTTGCGTTCATGTGGATCCATTTCGCCCTCAGCAACCGGCGGTGGTAACCCCATAAATTCAGTCAGAATATCGGTCAACCGGTATAGCTTGAGTTTGTCATGTCCACCAGCGGGACGAATGTTTTTCAGTCTTGCCACGACAGTCTGGCGGTGCAGACCAGATAAAGCCGCCAGTTGATTAATATTCAGCACCAGGTTTTTCAACTCATGATCCATATTTCCTCCGGAGAGCTTTAAACATGCATCGTGCGAACAACTTTAAGAAAACGCGTTCGATGTCGAACAAAAAACACTCAATTCGACATACAAAAAACAAACAACCATTAATAATCAATAAGATGCAAAGATGATGGTGGCCGATAAAAATGCAAAAACTAGCCTTTTTCCGCGACGCTCCCGCCCCGTGGCAGGCCACCCCACCGGGAGGACCCGTCAGCCTGACAGCTCTGACGAACGTCTGATACAACGCCTTGCATGAATGGCATCGGGATAATCCAGAAAGGCATAGCATCGTGCCCACAAGAATCTGTGTAAGTGTCCTGTTTCTTCCACCCCCGCACAGGACTGGCGAGCATGAGGGACAAACCCGCGAACCATAAACGCGGTAAAAACCCGGTGTGCATCGTTTTTGATTATTCCCGCACACTCGCGCAGAAGGAGTTCCCCGTCGGGCTACGGTCTCTGTTAATACGGGAATACGGCGACGATACAGCGCATGATGTGTCAGGCTTGAATACCTTTATCCGTTAAAAGGGATATCAGTTAAGCTATCCCGTGTAGGGTATAAGCCATTATCAAAGCCACTCTGTAGGGAGTGGCTTTTGTAATGGCTATAAAAAGCCCCGCGAATGCGAGGCTAAATCCTGGTATTTGTAATGACTGGCTCTTATCTCAACGCAGCCCCTTACCGCGCGCAAGATGCTCAATATCAAGCATCAGCAATGAGATGTTTAATCTGGATTCACTCCAGAAGTGATCACCACCCTGTCTACAGAGCCAGATGTGAAGGATGATGAGTAAAATTATCGCTATCATCGAAGGCATTGCGTCCTGATGTATTCCTGAAGCGTTCTCAGTGCTGTTTGGTCGCGGATAATTCCGTCCCGGATACCGAGAACGTTTCGTCCAGCAACTGGAGAGAGTTCGACGGTGGCATCATTGCCCATGCCGGAGGTGCTGGAGGTTTCGGCTGAGGATGGCACAGGGCATTTTCCTTTGACGAACACCCGACCACCATTATCAAGCTTGCGCCGAAGAGCATCATTTTCAGCTTTCGCATCAGCTAACTCCTTCGTGTATTTAGCATCGAGTGCATCAGCAGAACGCTGGCGCTGCTGCATGTCAGTAATGGTGGCGGTCGCCTGCTTCAGCTCACTGACTTTTTTATCTCGCTGTTCTTTGTAGGCGATGGCGTTATCACGGTAATGATTGACCGCCCACGACAGGCAGACGATGATGCAGATAACCAGAGCGGAGATAATCGCGGTTACTCTGCTCATTGTTGCCCCCACAAACAGACTTCACGCTCAATCTCACGACGAGTCATCAGGCCTTTCCATTGCTTACCGCCAGCGTATATCCAGCGACGTAGCTGGTCACATGCGCCTTTAATATCGCCCTGGTTTATTTTGCGAAGAAGCGTCGATGTTCTGAAATTGCCAGCACCCACGTTGTAGACGAACGAGTAAAGAGCGCCGCGCGTTGTTTCCGGTATATCGACTTTGATGTACGGGTTAATTTGTCTGGCGACCGTGGCAAGGTCTTTATTCAGGAGGGCTTTGCATTCTGCTTCGGTATACGTTTTACCGGGCATGATGTCTTTTCCGGTGTGTCCGTGACATACAGTCCATACGCCAACGATATCTTTGTATGGTATGTAGCTGACACCTTCCAGGCCATCGTCACCACTTGGGCCAGTGATTAACACTGATGCTATAGCAATTGCTCCGCCACCAATAGCAGCAGCAACTGCTTTTCGTAATGATGGAGGCATTATTCACCTCTCGCAGCCTTGCGCTTATCTTCTTTAATCTTGAAATAAAGGTTTGTCAGGTACGTCAGCAGGCCAAATACCAGGCTACCCAGCACACCTATTGCTGCCCACTGTGAGGGCGTGACTTTATCGAGCAGCTGTAAAAACCAGTAACCGGCACTACCTGCTGAGGTGCCATAGGCGACACCCGTTGTTAACTTATCCATGGATTTCATAACCCCACCTCGCAGATGCGGGTGCTGTGTAATGGAAATAAAAAGGCCACCTGACGTGGCCACCAAATTATTTCCCCACCAGCTCGTTTATCTCTTTCACTGTCTGGTTAAACCGCTCTGACTCAAGCTCAACACCTAACGCCCGACGCCCCAGCGCCATTGCTGCTTTTATTGTGGAACCGGATCCCATAAAAAAATCAGCAACCAGATCACCAGGTCGACTACTGGCATTGATTATTTGCCTTGAACCGCCCCGGTTTTCCTGGAGAGTGTTTTATCTGTGAACTCAGGCTGCCAG